>NZ_JBSSCV010000004.1:0-141422 GCF_054060065.1 Thermostichus sp. MS-CIW-37
GATGAGCACCGCTGCTGTGGAGGGGCAACCTGACACGGTAAGTGCTGTCGCAGAACCAGGAACCAGAATCCCCTGCCTTTAGGCAGGGGAGTATGTCAAGGCTCAGGGAAAATAATGGTTTAATGGTGGTTTGACAGCCAAAACTTCCTGGCCCAGGCCGGAACTCTCTTGGCAGGGCCCCTTGATCTTGAGTTTGGGATCCCTTCTCACCTTGTCTATGCTGAAAACCACTCGTCGCTTGGCCCTGCTAGCCCTGTTGGGGCTGGCGGTTCTTGTTCTCGCTCCCCAGAGGGGCCTCGCCAGGCCCATCATCGTCGGCTCCAAGGACTTTACCGAGCAGTTTATTCTGGGGGAAATGTACGCCTTAGCCCTGGAGGCGGCAGGGTTCACGGTGGAGCGCAAGCTCAACCTGGGGGGCACGCCGGTAGCTCATGCGGGCTTGTTGAGCGGCGAGATCGATCTCTACCCCGAGTACACCGGCACTGGCCTGCTGACAGTGCTCAAGTTGCCCACCAGCGGCGACCCGGCAGAGGTGTACGCGACGGTGGCCCGCGAGTACGAGAGCCGGTTCCGATTGATTTGGCTGGATCCCGCCCCCATGAACAACACTCAGGCCCTGGCCATGACCCGAACTAGAGCGGCTGAGCTGGGCATCGCCACCATCTCGGACATGGTGGCCAAAGCGGGCGAGCTGGTGATGATCGGGCCGCCGGAGTTTCAAGCCCGCGAAGATGGACTACCCGGGATCCAAGCAGCTTACGGCAATTTTCGGCTCAAAGCCTACAAAGCGGTGGATCCCGGCCTGCGCTACCAGGGCTTGGTCAATGGGGAAGCGGATGTGGCGGTGGCCTTTGGCACCGATGGGGAAATTGCCGCCTTTGACCTGGTGCTGCTGGAGGATGACAAGCAGCTTTTCCCCCCCTACCAGGTGGCGCCGGTGGTGCGCAAGGATACCCTGGAGGCCAACCCGGGCATTGCTGCTGCTTTGAATGCCCTCTCCCCTCTGCTGACGGATGAGGTGATGCAGCGGTTGAACTACGAGGTGAGCGGCAACCGCAAGGAGCCGGCGGAGGTGGCCAGAGCCTTCTTGGTGGAAGCCGGCATCCTGAAGAAATAATCTTGCCCTTGCACGAGGCCCTGAGGTGAGCACCGTTGAGTTCGAGCGGGTGTCGCTGCGCTTTCCCCACAGTTCCCAGCCGGCTGTGGACGAGTGCAGTTTTTCCGTGGAGTCGGGCCAGTTGGTGGTCATTTTGGGGCCTTCTGGCTGCGGCAAAACCACCCTTCTGAAAATGGTGAATCGCCTACTGGATCCCACCCAGGGGCAGATTCGCTTGGACGGGCGGGATATCCGCCAGTTTCCCGTCACGGCTCTGCGGCAGCGGATCGGCTATGTTATCCAGCAATCGGGGCTGTTTCCCCACATGACGGTGGCCCAGAATGTGGCGGTGGTGCCGCGACTTTTGGGATGGGCGAAGGAGCGCATCCGCGAGCGGGTGGACGAGCTGCTCAGCTTGGTTAATTTGCCCCCCCATGAGTACAGAAACCGCTACCCTGCTCAACTGTCGGGCGGACAACAACAGCGGGTCGGTCTGGCTCGGGCCCTGGCCGGGGATCCAGGGCTGCTGCTGATGGACGAGCCTTTTGGGGCCATCGATGCCATTACCCGCAGCAAGCTGCAAGATGAGATCCTGCGCCTGCAACGGCAATTGAAAAAAACCATCCTGTTCGTCTCCCACGATGTGGAGGAGGCGCTGCGCCTGGCGGATCGCATTTTGGTGATGCAGAAGGGGCGGGTGGCGCAGTTCGATACTCCCTTTCGGCTGCTCACCCAACCGGCTACTCCCTTTGTTAAGGAACTGCTGGGGGCAGATGACATGGTGCGGCAACTGAGTGTGCTGCGGGTGGAAACGGCGATGGCCGGGATCCCGCACAACCACAAAATCCAAGAGGGAGCGATGGTGAGGCCCCAGGCCACTTTGCGGCAAGCCTTGTCCCTGCTGTTGCGCACAGGGGCGGCAGCCCTGACGGTGTGGGAGGACGGGCGGGCCATCGGCGTTTTGACCTTGGATCACATTCGCAGCTTGGCCATGCTGGAGGGGGGATCCGCGTGAGCTATCTCCTCAGCCATCCCGGCCTGGTGTGGCAGCTCACCCAAGAGCATTTGGCGATGGTGGGGATGACCCTGGGCGTGGCGGTGGTGCTGGCGCTGCCGTTGGCCCTGCTGATCCATCAGGTGCGCTGGTTGGCCCTGCCGGTCATGGGGATCCTCAGCATCCTGTACACGGTGCCCAGCCTGGCTTTGATTATTTTGTTGGTGCCCTGGTTTGGCCTGAATGCCCGCTCGGTGGTGGTGGCGATGGTGATCTACACGCAGGTGATCTTGGTGCGCCACTTTTGCGTGGGCCTGCGCTCGGTCGAGCCTGCCATTCTGGAAGCGGCCAAGGGCATGGGGATGAACTTCTGGCAACGGTGGTGGCAGGTGCAGGTGCCGCTCATGCTGCCGATTGTCTTGGCAGGGCTGCGCTTGGCGGCGATTGTGGCCATTGCCATTGCCACCGTGGGGGCCAAGTTTGGGGCGGGAGGACTGGGCACCCTGCTGTTCGATGGCATTGCCCAGGCCGGTCGCTACGACAAGATCTGGGCCGGATCCCTGGCGGTGGGATCCCTGGCCTTGCTGGTGAACACAGCCTTGCTCAGCCTGGAATGGGCGGCCCGTCGTGGCTGAGGGGGTAGACTTAAGGACTCCGTCCCGCTGGCGCGATCGGGCAGGTTTATCCTCTAGTTGTGTGGGGCGAAACTGGGTGTAGCATGGGTGAGCAACCAGGGACTCCGTCCCGCTGGCGTAAGCGGGTGAGAGATTGGTCATCCCGCGCCGATTGGGAGCTGATGGAAGCGCTCAAGGCGGGGCAACCTGCTGCTCTGGCTGCGCTCTACGATCGCTATGCCGGCTTGGTCTATGGGCTGGCCTTCAAGATCCTGGGCCACGTGGCCGAGGCAGAAGACCTGACTCAGGAGGTGTTTGTCGAGCTGTGGCGCAAGGCCGGCTATGATCCTCGGCGGGGATCCCTGAGCAGTTTTTTATGCGTGCTGACCCGTTCGCGGGCCATTGACCGTCTGCGTTCTCAGGGCAGCCATCAACTTCTGTTGAAACGCTGGCAAACCCTTCTCAGCGCCGTTCGTGTTGACGGAACGGAGTCCCATAGCAAGATCCCGCTCCCTTTTGAGCAGGTTTCCATCGAGGAGCGGCGGCAAGCGGTGCAAGCGGCCCTCAGCCAATTGCCCGAAAACCAACGGCAGATCCTGGAGTTGCTCTATTACCAAGGGTTGAGCCAGGCGGACATTGCTCGCCAATTGGGGATCCCGTTGGGGACGGTTAAGACCCGCTCTCGCCAAGCTCTCTGCAAATTGCGGGGATCCCTGCGCGCCCTTCTGGGTTTCTGCTCGCGTTAGCGGGACGGAGTCCTAGGTTTGGAGTTGAGTTCTGGTGTCGGGATGGCCATGTCTGATTGCGTCAGCGGGACGGAGTCCTTTCGCGTCGGCGGGACGGAGTCCTTATCCACCTCGCCCCCTTTAACAGAGGAACGGGAAGAACTGGCCGGCTATCTGCTGGGGGACTTGTCTCCCGAGCAGGCGAGTGCTCTAGAGGCACGCCTAACTCAAGACCCTCGGCTGGTGGCCGAACTGCAAGCCTTGCAAGAAACCTTGGAATTGTTGCCCTACGGATTGCCAGGAGTACTCCCGCCTGCCAGCTTGCGCGATAAGGTGATGGCAGAGGTGGGGGCTATCGGCTTACGCGAGCAGGAGATGGCAGTCCCCCTTCACTCTCCACTGCCTGCTTTTGGGGTGGGGTGGCGCTGGTTGGGAGGCTTGGTGGCGGCAATTTTGGTTCTGCTCAGCTTGGACAACTGGCGACTGCGGCAAGCTCTGCAACTGGCCCAGCTAGAATCGGTGCGGGCATTATCCCATCTCTTGCAACAGCCGGGATCCCGTCTGGTGCATTTGCAGGGGGAGGCGGGGACGGCCAACGTGCTGTTTCGCCCAGGAGACTGGCAGGAGGTTATCTTGGCCGCACGGGATCTGCCCCAACCGGTGGCGGGGGAGCGCTACTCCCTCTGGCTCAAGCTGGACAATGGCGAGTTCCTCTACTGTGGCGACTTTCAGGTGGATGCCCAAGGCTCTGCCCTGGTGGCCCTACGCCCATCCCGCACGCTGCCGACAGGTGCCCGTGCCCAAGAGCTGGTGATTGCGACCGGCTCCCGTCAACTGCCCGCTCGCGCCAGCGGGACGGAGTCCTTGAAACCCCTTCTGAAGGGCAAAGTGTGAGGTGAGAGGAAAGGTTGGCCTGCAAAGGTTAGCTGTGTTGGTGGGGGTGCTGCTGGCCCTTCTGGCTTTGTGGTGGACGGATCCCACGCCAACAACCCTAAGCCACTACGTGACTTCTTTGCGGGAGCGTACCCCTTCTCAGCTCCACAACATTCGCCAAGCCGCCCAAAGCCTGGATGGGGTTTACATCATGCCTGCAGCACGCTCACGGGAACAGGCAGGAGCGATTTTTTCCTTCAACCAAGTGGTGGGGCCCCGCAGCCTGGAACGAGGCTATGTGCCCGCGCCGGTGTTTATGGTGGCCGAAACCCTGGATTCGGTTGGGGGAGGAATCTGTCAGGTGTCCTCTAGCCTTTACAATGCTGCTCTGTTGGCAGGGCTGGAGGTGGTGGAGAGGCACCCCCATTACCGGCAGGTGGAATCGGTGCCCCCTGGCCTGGATGCCACCGTTTGGTACGGCTTGGCCGACCTCAAGCTGCGCAACCCTTTCCCCTGGCCGGTGCGCTTGCGAGTTCAGATCCGCGGCCAAAATCTGATCGTGTCCGTGCTGGGACGGGGATCCCGCCGCGCCCTGAGGATCCCGCCCATCCGTGTAGAGCGGCACCGGCTGGATCCCCAGCATTTGCAGGTGAGCGTGTATCGGGGCAACGAGCGCCTCTCCCAGGATCGCTATGTCGTCGCTCCCTAGCCTCTCATCTTGCCCTCATTGGCCCCCTGCTTCCGCTTCTCAGAGGCAGCTCCCCAGCAACCTCAAGGGGGGCAGGAGGATCCATGTCAATTTCTACACCAACCCAGTTAGCGACAGGGTCGGCGACAAGCCTCAAACCCTGATTCTTCCGTTGACCCGGTCGATCCCGCTCTGGGCAAGGGTTTCAGGCCCCTCGGCGGGGAAAAACAAGGGGAAATTGCAGCCGTTCGCGCCAGCGGGACGGAGTCCTTTCGCGCCAGCGGGACGGAGTCCTTAAACGAGACCCTGTCGATCTAGGCCCCTGGATCCCGCTCTGGGTAAGGGTTATAATGGGGGGGGGTCGCTTCCCTTCGGGGAAGTGGAATTAATGGAAACGCTGTAATTAAATTTCAACCCATGAAGTTTTTTGAAAAATACCTTACCGTTTGGGTCTCGCTATGCATTGCTGCAGGCATTGGTCTTGGGAAAATACTGGGGAATTCTGTTTCGGTGCTTGAAAGCTGGCATATATATACCATCAACATTCCGGTAGCGATGTTGGTTTGGATGATGATCTACCCGATGATGGTACAGATTGATTTTTCATCGATAGGCGGTGTTTCAAAAAATTGGAAAGGGCTGGCGCTGACAGTTACTGTAAACTGGCTGATCAAACCTTTCACCATGGCATTGTTTGGATGGATTTTCTTTAAAAATCTGTATGCTACCTGGATCACTCCGGAAGATGCAGACCAGTACCTGGCAGGTGCCATTCTGCTGGGTGCCGCACCCTGCACAGCCATGGTGTTTGTGTGGAGTTATTTGGTAAAAGGCGATGCCAATTATACGTTAATACAAGTTTCAGTCAACGATCTTATTCTGCCGGTTGCATTTGTACCCATTGTAAAATGGCTGCTGGGAGTAACCAACGTACAGATACCGTATGAAGTACTGATTACTTCGGTGGTTGTTTTTGTTGTTATACCGCTAACTACGGGCTATCTGACCAATCGGATATTGCTTCAACGAAAAGGAAAGGATTGGTTTGAACAAAAATTTCTTCCGGCACTTCGTCCTGTTTCCATACTAGCATTGCTTTCAACCCTGGTTTTACTCTTTGCCTTTCAGGGCGAACACATACTGGATCATCCATACACCATTTTGTTGATAGCCATACCACTGACCATTCAAACCTACTTCATATTTTTTATAACCTGGCTGGGTGGAAAATTGCTCCGTTTATCACATCCGGTTTGTGCACCGGCTGCGATGATTGGTGCCAGTAATTTTTTTGAACTCGCAGTTGCCGTGGCCATATCACTTTTTGGTCTTAATTCAGGTGCGTCGTTAGCCACGGTGGTTGGTGTACTCATAGAAGTACCCATCATGTTATCGTTGGTAGCCATCGCTAACAGTTGGAGGTATTAAATTAAAAAATTCATAGCATGAAAAAAATCTTGGTTTTATGCACAGGTAATAGCTGCCGTAGTCAAATGGTACATGGTTATTTAGAAAATCTGTTACAAGGTAAAGCTCATATTTACAGTGCCGGTATTGAGATGCATGGCGTAAATCCGAGAGCCATACAAATCATGAAGGAAGATGGAATTGATATCAGTCATCATACCAGCAACCATGTAAATGAATACTTAAACATACCCTTTGATTACATCATCACGGTATGTGATCATGCCAGAGAAAACTGTCCGTACATACCAGGTAATTCCATTCGCATACATCATAGTTTTTCTGATCCTGCCAAAGCAACCGGAAGTGAAGAAGAAATTATGCATGCATTTCGTATGGTTCGAAATGAGATACGCACATTCTGCGAAGAATTTTCAAAGACTATCATTGCTTAATCCTAGTAAGAAAACACAAACAAAAAAGCCCCGGTTACGGGGCTTTCTGATTTATTTTACAACCATGATGCGTTGTGTTATCGCTTGTTTTCCGTCAGATATTCTAAGAAGATAAATTCCAGAAGACAATCCGTCTGTGATCAAAGTTATTTGCTGCTGAGATGGAGCAATGGTAAATTGCTGCAACACCTGACCCAGTGTTGTCATCAGTTCTCCTTTCAACGGTTCGGCAGAAGCCAATTGCAGAGCAATGGTAATCATATCAGTAGCCGGATTGGGATGCACCAAAAAGTTGGAGGTATTCATCACTTCATCCAGCGAAGAACAGTTAAGTACTGTAACCGATGCAGTGGCAGTTGCTGTACATCCGTTAGTAGCTGTGGCTGTAACGGTATAGGTAGTAGTGGATGCAGGGCTTACATTGATGGAAGCAGTATTAGCACCTGTATTCCAAGTAAAACTATTACCACCAGAAGCAGTAAGATTTACAGAGCTTCCCTGACAAATAGTACCGCCACCACTTATAGTAGGTGTAGGCAAAGGATTCATCACAATACTGGCTGTTGCCGTGTTTGTTCCGTTTAAATTGCTAGCTGTTAATGTTACAGTATATGTCCCCGCTGAATTAAATGTTACAGTAGGGCTGGCAGCCGTACTTGTTGAAGGAGTTCCGCCGGGGAAGGACCAGCTATAGGAAGTAGCATTGGTAGATGTATTGGTAAATGTAATACTTTGCCCTGCACAGATGTTAGTTGATGAAACATTAAAAGAAGCGCTTGGTGGTGTATTGGTTGCAGCACTAATGTTTATATCATCCAGATAAGTAACATTTCCCCATCCACTTCGCAATTGGAATCTGATTCTGGCGGCGGTTTGAGAAGCATACGGGCTTAAATCTATTGTCTTGGTTGCCCATTGTGATGGGGTAGGTACAAATGCAGTGGTCATATCAGGTGCTGTAGCCAATGGACTCGGGCCTGTATTATTACCATAAGATGCTAATCGTATCCAAGTATTGCCACAATCAGTGGTGATACTTACTATTAATGAATCAGTCGCTTCCCTTCGGGGAAGTGGAATTAATGGAAACAGCCATGCGTGATTGTGGATGAACAGCAGATCCACGTCGCTTCCCTTCGGGGAAGTGGAATTAATGGAAACAGACAGGCTGACAGATCGGCGTTGGGCAGCGTCGCGTTGCTTCCCTTCGGGGAAGTGGAATTAATGGAAAAATTAATGGAAACATTAATGGAAACAAACCAAGTGATCCCCTTTCACTTCCAGCCAGTGCCCACCTGGATAATCGGGGCTACGGCTGCCTCGGTCTGCTTTTAAGAGCTGGATCCCGGCTTCTACCTGTTCAAAGGTGGGGTGGTGGGGCAACACCAAAGACAAAAATTGAAACATCACCTGCCGCTGCAGAGCCAAGGGGGCAGCCCGCAAGGGATCCCGTCGCAGCCCTGGCAAAGCGGGCTCATATACCTGTGGCCATAGCTGAGCTGCTTGAGCTACCACCAGCTCATGTTCTGCTTGCAGCAGTGTGGCAGCCCGATTCAGGGCCGCTTCCAGTTGCGGGTTGAAGTGCTGTTTCAAGTAAGGCATCACCTCCAGGCGGAGACGGTTGCGGCCATGGGCCAGATCTTGGTTGCTGCGATCCGGCCAGACCGGCAATTGGTGCTGCTGGCAAAATTGCTCGGTTTCCCAACGGTATAGCTCCAGCAGGGGTCGCACCACTTGGGCAGAGGTGGGATCCCGGTCGTCTAGGTGCCGCTGCCAATCCAGGCTGCTCAGCCCGGCGGCTCCTGTTCCCCGCAACAAGTTCCACAAAAACGTCTCTGCTCGATCCGTGGCCGTATGCCCCATCACCACGGCGCTGCAATCCCAGATGCGGGCCCATTTCTCCAGTTGTTGGTAGCGCCAAGCCCTGGCCCCTGCTTCGTCTCGGCGGATGGGATCCGCAGTCTCAACAGCATGAGGTAGTCCCTGCTGCTGCAGCCACCCCTGCAAAAAGCGGGCACACTCCGTTTCATCTGCCGACCAGCGGTGATCACAATGCAGAACAAATATCTGCCAGCCCCAGCGAGGCTGTAGATCCCGCAGGATTTGGAGCAGGCAAAAAGAATCTTGCCCGCCCGAAAAAGCCACCAGCAGCCGCTGGCCAGGGTGAAGAAGTTGCCGCTGCCGAATGGCGCACTGTACCCGCAGGTGGAGAGGAGAGAGCCTGGCCACAGCTTGCTATTGCTCACGTACAACCCAGACCCTGCCTGCCTTCATGGGATCCCTTAGGCAAGAGCCCGGGTCAGATGAGAGGCCACCGCCTGCACAGCAGCAATGCTGCGTTCGTAGGCCATTCGGGTCGGCCCCAGCAAGGTGACGGTGCCCAGAGGAGCCGAGCGACGGTGGTAAGTGGAGGCGATAACCGTGCAGTGGTGCAGAGACTCCAGTGGATTCTCGCTGCCAATGTAGATGATCACCGGGATCTTGGGGGCAGGCTGTCCTGACTCTTGATCCATCTCCGTTGAGCTCGGCAGAGGAGGCAGATGCGCCAACTGCGGATCACCCCCATCGGCAAAATGGAGCCCGATCATCCCCTGCAGTTGCTTGGCTCCCTCCTCGATCAACTGCATCACCGCCTGCACCTGCCGGGCCTGGGAAAACTCCGGCTGACGCATCAACTCGGCCATGCCGGCACTGAACACCTGTCCCAGCGAGGGCTGCAGATACCGTTGCACCACCGAGCGCAGCAGTTGCTGCAGCCAATGGCTGTAGGTACGAAATTCTTCATCCAGTTTTAGCCAGCTCAGATCTTGCAGCTCGGCAAAGGTTTTGCCCCGCAGCTTCAGGGTGAGAAAGTTGCTGAGCAATTGCAGTTCATCTTCCAAATCCTCGCGGGAGTCGCTGGGCCAGTCGGGGGGGCTGACCAGAGCCGAATGGGTTTGATAAGAGTCGGTCACCACCAACACCATCACCCGCCCTGGCGCTACCGACACCAACTGCACATGATGAATGGCTACCACCGGCCCCTGAGGAGGGGTGATAAGAGCAATGCAACCGCTCAGATGGGCCAAAAGCTGGGCCACCCTTTGTAGGAGACTGTCCAAGTCATCTCCCAGCTCACGGCCAAGCTGATCCATCAACTGTTGCAGAGCGGGATGGGGATCCGGCTGAGGAGCATCGTGAGGGATCCCACCGCTGTTGGCGGAGGTCAACAAATCGTTGACATAAACCCGATAGCCAAAGTCGGAAGGAACCCGTCCGGCGGAGGTGTGAGGCTGAAACAGCAATCCCACTTGCTCAAGGGTGGCCAAGTCGTTGCGAATGGTGGCCGTGCTCACCCCAAAGTTATAGGACTGGGCCAAGGTTTTGGAACCGACAGGTTCAGCCGTCGCAATGTAGCTACGCACTGTCGCCCAGAGAATCTTCCGCTGGCGGGGAGTCAGTTCGAGTTTCATAGCCGATCAAAAGAACCCAGTCAACGCCTATCAAAGGAAACTGTTAATACAGAGCCGGTAAATTGCTCCAGGATAAACCAACTCAGAGCTGAGATAGGAATCCAGACAGACTTTTACATCTTCTAATCTATATGCATCTATTGTTACTCTTTATATAGCGGGTTGCCTAGGAAGGAAGTTGCAAAACCCGATGTCGGAAGAGGTTGAGACTGCTGCTTGTGCAGGAGAGAGTGAAATCTCTTGTAGCCTGGGCTCCCCTTTTTTGCCCAGAGGTGGTAGAAGATGAACTACGGCTAGCCACCTTGTTGCGTAGCAACAGTCCGCTGCGCCAAGACTGGGGATTTCTGCGCATGAGTTCGGTCAACTCTAGGCCAACTGGGCCTGCTGCTGTCCTCTTTGTATCCTTTTTTATCTTTGAGGTTGCCCCATGTACTTATCCCCCCAGGAGAAAGACAAGTTGTTGATCTACCTGGCTGCCCAGTTGGCTCGGGATCGGCGGCAGCGGGGCCTCAAACTCAATTACCCTGAGGCAGTGGCCTACTTGAGCGCAGCGGTTTTGGAGGGGGCGCGGGAAGGGAAAACGGTCGCCCAATTGATGAGCGAGGGGCTGACGTGGCTGACCCGCGAGGACGTAATGCCCGGGATCCCGGAGATGATCCCCGAAATCCAAGTGGAAGCCACCTTTCCCGACGGCACCAAGCTGGTTACCTTGCACCATCCCATTCGCTAGCGTCGGGGCTGCCCGCTTTCAGGGATCCCCCAGATGCTCCAAAGACCGAAAAACTTCAGGAGGTTGTCCCCATGCCCTCTGGCCGCAAATCCAAAACCACGCCTGGCGCCAACGCGGAGCCAGCCCTAATCCCAGGGGAACTGCTGCTGGCAGAGGATCCCATCCAGGCCAACGTCGGGCGGGCCACCGTGACCCTGGAGGTTACCAACCGAGGGGATCGGCCCATTCAGGTGGGATCCCATTTTCACTTTTTTGAGGTGAACCGAGCCCTGGTTTTCGATCGCGCCGCCAGCTTTGGCATGCGCCTCAACATTCCTTCCGGCAATGCGGTGCGTTTTGAGCCAGGCCAAACCCATCGGGTGACGCTGGTGGCTTTGGGGGGCAAGGGGTTGGTGCATGGCTTCAATCGGCTCACGGAGGGTACGGTACGCTCTGCCGCCCAAAAGCGGCTGGCCCTGGCCCGATTGCAGGAGTGGATGGGTCAAGCAGCCAATCCCTAGGGAGTACCGCCCCCCCCAAGTGTGCAGCTTTGGGCAGCCGTGCCAAGGTTCAACCCCATCCCCGTCTCCGCTCAGATTCAGGACAGTAGGGCTATCCTATTTCTCCCCTAGGAGCGGGCAGATGTCAGAACGCGAGACTATCTTGTGGATGTGGGTGCAAGGCTTGGGGCTAAATCTTTCTGGGTTGGCGCTGTTGGCAGCAGCAGGCACCGCCTTTGGGCCTCTCAGTTGGACAGGTGCGACGGTGGCGGTGATGTTGAAGCTCATTGGAGATGGCCAACTGCTGCGGAGCTACTGGCTCTGGCGAAGCCGGCGACAACAGAGGGGATCCCAGCCCGTCAGCTCGGCAGCGGCAGTGCTCCAGAGTCAGGCTTGAGACAATCGCCAGCCCTTGTTCGGTCTCCGACCCAATAAAGCCAACTTAACCCTCCCTAGTCTCTCTTCCGAAGGGGGGAGGGAAGCTTGAGCTCACGGCTGTCTGGAGATGATAGCCCTCGGAAACCCTGTGGATCCTTGGGGCCCGGAGCTTTATCTCGGCTTTGGATCTGATCTGGATCTGAGTCCCCTCCGGCACCGGTAAGCCTCATTGCAGGTGAGCCACGGTCACTCCAGTACCGCCGTCTTGGGGATCAGCGGCTGAAAAACGCTGAACGCGGGGGTGATTTTGCAAGTAAGCTTGTACGCCGGCCCGCAAGCGCCCTGTGCCGTGGCCGTGGATGATCCAAACCGGGCCGGGAGGAGCTTGGGCAAAGTGCTGTTCCAAAATGGCCTCAGCATCAGCAACGGTTTTCCCCCTCAGATCGAGAGTGTTCTGACTGGTGCGCAGGTTCAGGGGAGCTGTGGCTGCAGGGGAGGGAGGTGGGGCTTTGGGGCGTTGGCGCTGCTTGGCCTGGTGTTCGTCAATGGGATCCAACTGCCCCCGTGGCACTGTGAATTTGAGGATGCCGCTGCGCACTACATATACATCTCCTTCGATGGCGATCACCTCTCCCGTCTGCCCCAAGCCTCTCAGCCGCACCCGATCTCCCACCTCTGGCACAAACTCCATATCCACAGGCGGCGGTGGGGGAGAGTAGCGCTGCTGGATTTGCGCCAGCTCGGCAGTAATGCGTTGGGGATCCTCTCCCTGCTGCAATTTGCGGATGGCGGCAGCCACTTCCTGACGGGCAGCAGCCAACAGGGCTTGCAGTTCTTGGTTTTGCTTCTGCTCCAGCCGGGCTTCTCGCTCGGCGATTTGGCGGCTACGCTGTTGCATTTGTTGATGTAGGCTCTCCAGCTCTCGATGCAGGGATCCCACCTGGGCCGCCCGCTCTTCCAATTGAGCTCGCTGCGCTTCCAGCCCGGCAATCACCTGATCCACCTGGCTTTCCCCCTGCAGGTGCTGCTGGGCCCGCCGCAGAATCTCTGGATCCAACTGCAGCCGTTGAGCAATGGTCAAGGCATTGGAGCGGCCTGGGATCCCCCACAAAAGGCGATAGGTGGGGGCCAGGGTGACCTCATCAAACTCCACCGAGGCATTTTCAAAGCAGGGATGTTGGTATTTCAGGGCCTTCAACTCGCCGTAGTGGGTGGTGGCCAGGGTGAGCAGCGCCTTTTCCGAGAGATACTCCAACAGCCCAGCCGCCAGGGCAGCGCCTTCGGTGGGATCCGTGCCCGCCCCCACCTCATCCAACAGGACAAGGGCCGGCTCTGGAGTGGACTGCAGGGCCTGTACCATGCGGCTGATGCGGCGGATGTGCCCTGAAAAGGTGGAGAGATTTTGTTGCAGCGATTGTTCGTCCCCAATGTCGGCGTAAACCCTGTCGAACCAAGGCAGTTGGGGCGGATCTTGAGCCGGCAGGAAGATCCCCGCCTTGGCCATGAGCACCAACAGCCCCAGGGTTTTCAAGGCAACGGTTTTGCCGCCGGTGTTGGGGCCGGTGATGACTACGACCCGAATCGAGTCCGAGAGGGTGAAGTCGATAGGGACAACAGCAGAGCCTTGACCCTCCGAAGGGGCAGCGGCGCGAGATTGCCAGAGCAGCAGGGGGTGCTTGGCCTGACGCAGGCGCAATCCTGCCGAGACAAACTGGGGACGATTGCCGTCCAGCCAGAGGCTGTAGCGACCCCGAGCCAGAGCCACATCCAACCCCACCATCACCCCCTGCAAATGCTCCAGATCGGTGGCGACGGAGGCCACCTGAGCCGAGAGCGCGGCTAAGATCCGCTCTTCCTCCGCCTGAATCTGAACTTGGGTTTCTCGCCAGCGGTTGCCCAGTTCCACCACGGCGTAGGGCTCCACATAGAGGGTGGCCCCACTGGCAGAGCTGTCATGCACAATGCCGCGGATGAGATCCCGATGGGTGGCCTTGACCATCAGGACAAACCGTCCCTGCCGCTGGCCGATCAGGTTGTCCTGCAGCGCCTGGGGGTACTGGCTCATCAACTGTTGCAGGCGCTCCTGGATCTGGCTGCGCTGTTGCCGTTGCTGCTGGCGCAGATTGGCAAGGGCAGGGCTGGCGCTGTCCCGCACCTCGCCATGTTCCTCCAGGCAGCGGAAGATCTCCTGCTCCAGCTCCGGGTAGGTGCGCAGGGTGCTCACCCAAGTTTGCAAGCGTGGCAGATGGTCGTGGTCGTCGATCAGACGACGAATGCGGCGGGCCGCCCCCAGAGTTGTAGCAATCTGCACCAGCTCTTCCCCGCTCAGGATCCCCCCCCGTTCAGCCCGTTCCAAAGCCGGCAGCAGGTTGTGGATCCCTGCCATGGAAAGGCCCCCCGCCTGTGTGCGATCGAGGCGGATCGCTTCCTCAGTCTGATCGAGGTAGGCTTCGCTATCGGCGCGGCTCTGCCAGGGATCCAGCTCTAGGCAGGCACGACGGCCCAAGGGTGTGGCAGCAAAGGTGGCCAAGTGTTGACAGAGGCGGGGCCACTCCAACAATTCCAAGGTTTCTTGCCCTTCGTCTTGGCGGGCCGTAGGCCCTGGGGAGGGATCGGGCTTGGAAAAGACTGGCAGCGGGTGCAAGGTGGGGACGGTGGGCATTAACCATTCAGCGATGCAAAGAACCCTGGAGACGCAGTTGCTTCATCTCCTGCAAAAACTGCTGTTGATACTTGAGGAAGGCCGTGTGCCACTCGCGGAAGCGACGTTCGCCATCCCGCACCAGCATCTGGCGGTACTGCTCTGAGTTGAGACGGGGCTGAGCAAAAGATGGGTTCATAGGGATCGGGGACGCTCTCCATCCTATTGTGGCAGGCTCTGGGTCGGCTTCCACAGATAGCTTTTGGTGAGAGGGGCACGCTGATAATGGCGCCGTTGTCTCACGCGCTGCCTCTGGTGATCTTCCCAAGAAGCTGAGCTCACCGAAAAACTGGGTTCAAAGCCCCGCCTTACCGCTGTGGGGTTCGCCTTGGGTGTCCTGTGGAGGGTGGAAGTGAGCTGCATTCACGGCCAAACTGAACCTCACAAGCCTGCCATACTGAAGGAAGTTGCTGCACTCAAAACACTCAAGATCCGTGCGCAAACGAGTCACCCTCATTTTCCCCCGCCATTTGGTGAATGTGCCTCTCACCTATCGGTTGGCCAAAGACTTCGATGTGGCTGCCAATATCGTGCGCGCCAGGGTAGCCCCCAACGAAGTGGGTACTTTGGTGGTGGAGCTGTCGGGGGATATCGACCAGGTGGAAGCAGGATTGGAATGGGTACAGTCTTTGGGCATTGAGGTGACTGAACGGGCCAAGGAAATTCAAATCGACCCAGACTTGTGTGTGGACTGTGGATTGTGTACGGGAGTTTGCCCAACCGAGGCCCTGAAGATTTCTGCTCCCAGCTGGAAGCTGGAGTTCTCCCGCAACCGCTGCGTCATGTGCGAACAGTGCGTACCCACCTGCCCCGTTGGGGCGATCAGCACCAGCTTGTAGTCAGTTGGCCGAGTTACCGACTTCCTTCAGCCGACAAATCTCTTCACAATGCCGTTAACAATGCTGTTAGACTTGTTGGACACAGGTCAAATAGCTGCAGGACGCACTCGACATGGCTTCTACTCCATCGTTGATCGGGTTAACTTATGCCGGTTTGGCTGTTCTCTATCTGCTGGTGCTGCCTCTGTTGTCTCTGCTGTATGTGGACAAACGCTGGACTTCAGGCAGTGCTTGGGAAAAGGTGTTGATGTTTTTCTTGGTCTTGTTTTTCTTTCCCGGCATGGTGCTCTTGGCTCCCTTCATGACGTTCCGGCCCAAGCCCCGGTCGCTGTAAGGTCAGCCGTTTGTCGATCCACTGAGCCATGCGCAGATTGGACGTTCTTGGCATAGGCTTGGCCCTGCTGCTGGGGGGAGGGATCCTCTATGGCCTGCTGCTTTGGGCGGGCTTGGATACGGGGGCTGCGCAGCAGATATCGAGCGTGGTGCTCCTGCTGGCTTGCTTGGGGTGGACTTTTGGCTACCTGAGGCGGGTGCTGCGGGGGGAAATGACCCTGAAGGCTCAGTGGGCCAGCTTTGAGACCCAGCAACTTCAAGAGAAACTCCACTCGCTGTCTCCGGAGGAGTGGCAGGCCCTGCAAGCTGAATTGGAAAGCGAGAAAGAAGGGATCCCAGATTGAATTGAGCAAGACAAACGTTGAGGCCGTCGGACAGGCCGCACCCAGAAATGGGCTGTCGGCTGCTGGGGATCCGGATTTAATCCGGATTTAATTTGTAGAGTGTTGGGCCTAAACAGCAGCACTTGTATATCCGGTCACCATTTGCTCCTCTTAAGGATGCTACATTGCGCCTTGCACAAGATTCTGACGTATAACGGATCATCAAGTGGTGCAAGCCTTCGCCTTCCCTTCTACTCACATCTCTCCATCTACGGTGAGCAAAACCATACTGCTAGCTCAGGGCCAGCCCTCGCAAATTCATCTCTGGAAGTTGGCGCTGGAGTCTCAGGGGCACTCTGTGGTGCTGGTTTCCCCGCGTGAAGATCTGCTGGAGGTGGCAGCAAGTCAGCCTCTGGATTTGGATCTGATGGTGGTGGACATGACGACGGGGCTGTTTAACCCCTATGCCTTTTGTCGAGAGTGCCAAAGTAAGCTGCCCAACATCCCTGTGATCCTGACTCATCACCCCCGTCGCCACATCGAGCCTGCAGAGCGGCGCTGGGCAATTTATCAGGGGGCAGCAGATGTGATCCCCGGCTTGGCAGAGGCCGACGATATTCTCCACTCCCTCGAACGAATTTACGAGGCTGCCAGGTGGTTTTTGCCTATTGACACGGCGGCACTCTACAGGGCTCTGGAGCAAGCGGGCGTATGGCCTGGGGAGGTCAGCCGTACATCTTCTTCCACCACTCCCCCGCAGCCGATCGCGCACTCCCCCACCGCCCCTCCACAACCCATCACGGCGGAAGGGGATCCAGGGCAGAAAGACTTGACCCCGCAGGTGAAGTACCGATTGATGTACCGGGGTCGCCCTGTCGGTTGAGCACGTTTTCTCGCACTGTCTTGCTCTGCCAGGGTTGAACTGCTAAGAGAAGGTCAGCGCAACACTAGGGCTAGAGTAGCCCCTTGGGATCCCGTCTCGACCAACCGCAATTCCCCTCCATGGGCCTGCAGGATACGCTTGGCGATGTATAGCCCTAGACCTCCTGAGCCGGTTGGGTAGTGGTGGCCGGCAATGTGAATGGGCTGGGTCACATAGGGTTGGGCCAACTCTTCCAGAGGGGCGGGTAGGCCGGGGCCATCATCCTGCACCTGGATCTGGCGGGGGCTGACAGTGAGCACCACTGCATGGCGTGCATAGCGCAAGGCATTGTCCACCAGATTCGCCAGCGCCCGCTCCAGCTCTGCCTCATCGGCGTTGCCCCACCCTTCCCCTTCCACTCGCAGGTCGATCCCCCGTTCTTGGGCCAGGGATCCCATGCGCTCGGCCACCCTTCTGGCTAGGGATCCCAGATCGCAAGGCCGAGGATGCAGCTCGATCTCTCCCCGCTCCAGGCGGTGGGCCTCCACCATTTTCTGCACCAGCGAGAGATTGTGTTGGTTTTCCTGCAGGATGCGATCCAGCAGAGCGCGACGTTGCTCCGGATCGAGCTGTTGATCCTGTTTGAAGGCGCTCAGCAGGTGCCCAAAGGCGATGAGGGGAGTTTTCAGGTCGTGAACCAGGGTGGCGGTAAAGGCTTCTCGCCGCATTTGGTCGATCTGGATCTGGCGCAGCAACTGGGCAAAGGCCTGCCGCAAGATCAGGGCTTCCTGGGGATCCCCGGGGCGGAGCAGCAGATTCCAACGGGCAGGCTGGTTGATCAAGGTTTCCAAATGGGCCAACTCGCGGGCCAGCAGGGTGAGGGGGCGCAAAATCATGGAGGACAGAGCATAGCCCACCACCGCCGATAGCACCGCCAGCAACGGGATCCACAGCAGCAGCAGAAGGATCCCTTCAGCGCTGAACTGCGTGTCGGGCCAGATCCACTCCACTGACAGGATGAAAACCAAGTTGGGGACAAACGAAAGGCTGGCAATGACCAATGCCACCTGGGTGCGCAGGCTGTGGGGAAAGCGGCGGCGCCAAAACTCAAGTAGGCGGAGTAGTTGCTGTTTCAAACTCGGTGTGCTCGCTTTGACAAGACCTGCTTGAATAGTGAACCAACCGTAGGCAAAGAATAAACATCCCCTCACGGTCAAGGCTGAAGAGTTCTTTCCTAGGTCTTAGAATGACCGTTATGTCTTGAGCCACTTCATCCCCATGAATAAAGAAGGATGCCGTAACCCCAGCTTTTAGGATACCCAGCTACCCCATTCTTTAGAGAAGCCGCGCCGTATTCCGGTTGGCAAAGCTGTGGACATCACGGCAAAGAAAGACAGCTTGATCCCCAGGCGTAACCAACGTTGAGCAATCATAGTCGTTTCAGGTTAGGGTGAGGCGCCTGGGCCATTGAGAAAAGCCTTTGGCCGCATGCATTATTGCTCGGCAACGCTGACGCGACGACGCGACCAACGTTTTGGGTGTAGTGTCCCAGTTTGGGTCAAAGGACTACAAGTTCAACAGATCAAGATCGAGGGGCAGAGCGGAGCTCTCAAGCTCCTGAAGCATGAAAAAACCTCTGGGAGTCTGTCCGTGTTTCGACCCCAGAGGCTTCTTCTCTTCACTCCTCACCACTATTGAGCGTAGCCGCCCTTCCAAAGGCTGTCAAGCACTTTCCCATTGGGGTTGGCGTGTGGGAAATTGCGCTAGGGTGGCACTGCCGTACAGGATCATCTGCTGGGGCTGCAAGTTCACCCGGTCTACCCGCAGCTCAGTGCCTCGCAAGGCGAGCCGATCCAAATCCAGAAGCTCATTCAGGCAGCGTACCAAAGCTTGGCTCAAGGCTAGCTCCTCTTCTGTACCGCTTTCAAACACTGGATCTGTAAAGCGGATGCGACGCCGCTCCAGCACCTCAACCTGGGCGGAAAAACCGACGCAGAAAGCCCTGGCTTCTCCCTGCTGTACATTTGCCTGGAATTGCAGTCGTCGCGCCGGGGTGATGCTGATATGGACGTGATGGAAGGATAGGGGGCTATCATCCTGCTTTCCTAAGGCCAGCCTATTCAGCACAAAAGGTGTGTTAAACGATTGCGCCAGATCGTCTTCGCTCAGCACCACGCGCATTGTGGCCTGTACTGGCTGGCGCAGCTTGATCTTCCCCTGCCAAATTTGGCTGAAATCGATGGCCACCGCATTGCAGAATAGCTCCAGAGCCGAAAGCCTCAGGCCGTTGTACATCTGCAGATGCTGGCCCAACAGTTCAAAGCTGTCGATACGACCCTGCAACAATTTGGCAACAGGCTCCACTCGCACGCGCGCCTCCAGCCGCTCTGCATGCTTAAAGAGGGCGCGAATGGCTGCGCTTACCCCCCGACTGACCCAATCGACAGCCATGGGATTCTGGAGGGAAAGTTGGGGCAGGAGTCCTGTAGCCATGGGACAAGGTGAAGTTCGCCTACAGGGATCATAACCAACCATTAAGAAAAGTTACAACCTCCGCCGACGGAGAGGCTGTTCTCTCAGGAGTAGGTGCGTCCTTCCTGCATGGCCGAGCGGGCCACGGCTGCGATCCCCTGGTCAGTGGCGCGGGGCAGATGAAAGTACCGTCCGCCCGCCAATTCCGCCAGTTCGGCGCTGAAGCCGGTGGTTACAAAGCGGCTTTGGGAGTCGATCAAGAGCAGCTTCAACCCCAGGGCGCGGATGCGCAGGGCAATCTCCCGCAGCTCCTGCTTCAGGTCGATGGGATCCGTTCCCGACTGGGGTTTGCCATCGCTCCGTCCCAAAGAGCGGCTGAGGGGGATGTTGCCCCGACCATCGGTGAGGGCCACCAGCATCACCTGGCCCACGTCGCCGGCAGCACGGGCATTGACTCCCATCCGCACGGCTTGGGTGAGGGCATGGGCAAGAGGGGATCCCCCGCCGCAGGGCAGAGATTCCAAACGGCGGCGGGCCAGCTCAATGGAGCGGGTGGGGGGCAGCAGCACTTCGGCAGTTTCTCCACGAAAGGCGATGAGGGCCACCTTGTCGCGGTTCTGGTAGGCTTCTGTGAGCAGGCGCAGGGCCGCTCCTTTGGCCGCTTGCATGCGGTTGAGGGCCATGGAGCCGGAGGCATCCACCACAAAGATCACCAGGGCTCCGGCCTTGCGAACCAGCTTTTTGGCGCGGATATCGCTCGGTTCCACGACGACGGCGCGTCCCGGTTGTCGCTGGCGGCGGCTCTTCTGGTAGGGAGCAGCGGCTCGCAAGGTGGCATCGACGGCAATGCGGGGGTTGGATCCCTGGGGCAGGATGGGCTTGATGTAACGGCCCCGGTCGGCGCTGAACACCAGGCTGCGGGATCCCGTTTTCCCCTGTTGGTTGAGGGACTGGGCAAAGGCCAGCAGGCGCGGGTCGAGGGCAATGCGCTCCGGCTCGAAGAAAAACTCTTCCGGCAGACTCAGGTTTTCCGGTTGGGGATCCGTTTCCTCTCTATCTTCCCCATCCTTGTCGGGATCCGGCGGCGGGGGATCCGACTGTTGGGATGGTGGCGGGGGGGGAGGGGGGGGCTGGTCGGGGTCGTATTGGGCGCGGGGCAGCAGCACCAGTTGCACAGCCTGCTGCAGATCCTCGGCCAACAGGCGATCCCGTCCTTCCAGAGCTGCCAGGGCACAGGCGGCCCGTAGGGCAAACTGCTCTCCCCGATGGCCTTGGACATTGCCGCGGATGGCCTCTTGCACCAGGTAGTGGATCTGTTCCCGCTGGGGTTTGACCTGGGGCAGCCACTCTCGGGCCAGGACAATCTGGGTGCGGATTTCTTCCAGTTCTGCTTGGTGTTGTGCCAGAAAGGGTTCGGGGGCATCGCCGAATTGGCTGGCTCGCTGGGCAATCTCCCGCCGCTCCTCCAGGCTCAGATCCCGCTCCAGCGGCACCACCATGGCCATGCGATCCAGCAAGTGGGGGCGCAGGGATCCCTCCTCGGGGTTGTAGGTGGCCACCAGCAGGGGCCGACAGGGGTGTTGCAGGCTGATCCCTTCCCGCTCCAGGCGATTCACCCCATCGCCCACCACCGTCAGCAGCAGATCGGCAATTGAGTCATCCAGCAGGTTGATGTCGTCCACGTACAGCACACCCCGGTGGGCGGCAGCCAGCAGCCCCGGCTGAAAGACGGTTTCTCCCCGCTCCACCGAAGCTCCCACATCCACGGATCCCAGCAGCCGATCTTCGGTCACGCCCAGGGGAATCTGGACAAAGGGGGGCGATATCACTTGGGTGGGCGGCACCTCTCCGGCTGGGTAGCGAGCCTTGGCCCAGTCCGACCAGGTGTCCGGTCGCGCCGGATCGTCGTTGCAATAGGATCCCGCAATCACCTCGATGGGCGGTAGCAAGGCGTGGATCCCTCTGGCTAAAACCGACTTGGCCGTGCCACGCGGCCCCACCAGCACCACCCCCCCTAGGCTGGGATCCACCGCTGCCAACAGCAGAGCCAGCTTGGCCGCCTGCTGCCCCACCACAGCGGTGAGGGGAAAGGTACAAGGGGCGGATAGAGTTGCGGATCCCATGGGTAAAGCTTGGCGATCAAGATCCAATCGGGCCGATTCGCAGCGGACAGGGAGCTGCACACCCCAGTCTATCGCTTTAGGGAGTTCCCCGAGCGCTCCGCGCCGCTGACGCGACCACCCTAAATCCCTCTCCCAAGGGAGGTGGGCCGGAATCCAGGCCGCCAACGGCTTCACGGCGACTGGGAATGCTCCGGGTGGGCTACTGCCGTTTGGTGGTCATCTCTGCTCAAGATGGGCATTGCTTCAGCGGGTTGCAATCATCACGTGCTTGGTGATTTGGTAGTCGCGCACCGCCTCTGCCGAGAGATCTTTGCCAAATCCCGACTGCTTGAAGCCGCCATGGGGGGCCTCAGAGGCAATGGGAATATGGTCGTTGATCCAGACGGTGCCGAACTCTAGATCGGCGGCCAACTTCATCGCTCGTCCGATGTCCTGAGTCCACACAGAAGCCGCCAGCCCGTATAGGACGTCATTGCCCAGGCGTAGCGCTTCCGCTTCTTCACGAAACGAGCCGAGCGTGAGAACCGGCCCAAAAACCTCACTCTGTACGATCTCCGCCTTTTGATCAACATTGGCAATCACCGTGGGTTCATAGTAGTAGCCTTGGGCAAACTGGGAAGGGATCCGACCGCCGGTCAGCACCTTGGCTCCCTCTGCTTTGGCCCGCTCCACAAATCCCATCACCCGCTCCCGCTGGACTGCCGAGACCAAAGGCCCCATCTCCACCCCGGCCTCAAAGGGGGATCCCACCGTCACTTTGCGCATGGCCTCTACAATGGCCTCTTGTACCTGCGCCAGCTTGCTCTCTTGCACGTAGACGCGGGTGGCCGCCGTACAGTCTTGGCCGGTGTTGACGGTGGCAGCAAACGTGGCCTTGGCAGCAACGGTCTCTACGTCCGCATCCTCGAAGACAATAAACGGCGCTTTGCCCCCCAGTTCCAAATGCACCCGCTTCAGGGTCTCTGCTGCTGTCCGCATCACCTGCTTGCCGGTGGCGGTGGAGCCGGTAAGGCTGACCATTCGCACCTGCGGGTGCTCTACCAGGGCTTGGCCGGTAGCATTGCCCCCGGTAACGATGTTGACCACCCCTGGCGGGATCCCGGCCTCGGCGATCAGTTCTCCCAGCATCAGGGTGGTCAGGGGGGTGGCAGGAGCGGGCTTGAGCACCACCGTACAGCCGGCGGCCAGGGCGGGGCCGATCTTCCAGACGGCCATCATCAGCGGATAGTTCCAGGGGGTAATTTGAGCGCACACCCCCACCGGCTCTTTGCGAAAGAGGGAGGTGTAGCCCTTGGCATATTCCCCGGCGCTAAAGCCATGGATGTCGCGGGCGGCAGCGGCGAAGAAACGCAGATTATCCACCGCAAACGGCAAATCTCCCCCTAAGCTGAGGAACTCGTAGGGCTTGCCGGTGTTTTCCGATTCCACACGAGCCAGTTCTGGGGCACGAGCCTCGATCAGATCTGCCAATTTCCAGAGGGCCAGGGATCGCTCGCCGGGGGTAAGTTTCGACCAACGGCCATCGTAGAAAGCGGTCTGGGCAGCTTGCACCGCCCGATCCACATCGGCAGGGCTAGCATCCACCACCTCTGCCAGTTTCTCGCCGGTGGCCGGGTTCTCGATGGTCATCAACCCCCCCCCTTGGCTATCGACCCATTGGCCGTCGATCCAGAGTTTGTAGGCCATAGCGATGTCCTCAACAGCTTGGTGAAATGGCTCTCCCCATTGTGCCGAATCTTTTTGGCTCGGCTTGAATCATAAGCTTCAATGAACTACCCCACCGCATAGGCGGATGGGGTTTCTGATGCCCCATTCGCTTGACGGCAGGATTTTAGTCTCTTCCTCTGCCCCAGGTGCTTCATAGCCCTGAGCATCAGGACTTTGAAGTAGTGCTGAGACATCCAAGACTCACGGGGCCGGTTCCCAACCCCGGTTGCTTGTTTATTGCAACATTGTGCATCACCATCACCGAGCCCCGATCCCTGGGGATTTCAAACCCACAACCAGAGCAGACATGATAGCGGTTGCTCAAGTCCGCCCACTCCTTGTGGACTGCCCCACATTGGGGACAGCGTTGGCTCGGTTTGAGGGTCTGAGTGGGAAGCATGAGAACTAAACCCCCTTTCTGCTCGATTTTGTAGGTAATCATTCGGTTGAGGGTACCAAACCCCACCGACAGAATAGACTTGTTTAGCCCTGCCTTGCGCTTCCCACCCTTGCGGGTCATCCCTTTGACATGCAGCTTCTCCGTTACGCCGTTCGCCTATGGCGGCGCGGAGCGCTTTGTCATAACGACAAGCTATCTCTGACGTAACTTTGTGTTGCCAGTCTTTGCGCTGACGGGCAACTTTGGCTTTGAGTTGCGCTTCCCACCGGTGGATTTTCTTCCACCTTCTGGAAGCCTTTATGCCCTTTTTAGGGGCACGCTTTCTCCGCTTCAACTTGGCAAGCTTGCGTATTTTCGCCTCACTTCTCTGAGTAAAGCGAGGGTTAGTAATCTCCTGAAACTCCGCCCCATCAAACAAAGTCAGGGCGGTCTCTGTACCCAAGTCATAGGCAACGATAGATTCGTACTGCAAATCCGACTGTGAACCAAACTTAGGTTCAGGTATCGCCACCTCGACCGTGAACGAGGCAAACCACTGCCGCCGGGACGGCTTGTAGACAAGGGTCAGCGTTGTTGGCACGCCCCAATGCTTGGCTTGACCGCGCATTTTCAGGGTCATGCCCAAGTCATTGAGTGTGACCGTGCCATGCTTTCCCGTGCTGTTGACCTTCCACCCCGACCGGGCAGGATACGTCCAGCCTGAATACCGGCGAATGGACTTGAACCTCGGCTTCCTACTCAGTCCTTGGAAAAACCGTTGGTAAGCATAATCCACCCGCTTGACGGTAGCCTGCAAAGTTTGGGAGTTCAGTTGGGCAAACTCCCCCCACACCTGCTTGAATTCGGGGAGTAGGTTCTGCTGTTCCAGGTAGGTCACCGTTCGGCGGTGGAGGTGGTACTCGGTTTCCCGATGGGCAATGCAAGCATTGTAAAGATAACAATGCAGGCGACGGGCCTCGAGCAAAGCTTTTTCCTGAGCTTTGCTGGGATACAGTCGAAAGGTCTGCCTTCTGGTTGCCATATGCGTTATCCTACCCCCACCTGTCCTAGTTCTGAGTGCTCCACAAATCCAGTGGCGCTATCCATCCCCACCCTACAGAGGGTGGGGAATTCCGGGCGTTTTGTTAACTTTCGAGCGCAGAGATTTTGAGCTGGCGGGGAACCCTTTGGGATTGGAAGGGTCAAAATGGATGCTCGCGAAGCGGGCCGTAGGTCGCTGGGGATCCGGCATCTGTTAAGGTGCTTGAAGGGTGGGTTCTTCTGCACAAGCATTCTTCGTGAGGTTAGGCTCATGTCTCCCGTGCTGTGGCAAGCGATTGGGTACGCCTGTGGGATCTCGCTGGGGATCCTGGGGTTGATTGTCCTTGTCAACGTTCTCGTGGAATGGCTGGATCGGCGAGAGACCCCGGCGAAGCCGACCGAGCCGCCAGAACCCTGCAGCACACCGGAGGGATCCCAGTCGGCATGAGTGACAGGGTTCGCGTTCACGTCTGGATACGGGGGCGGGTTCAGGGCGTGGGGTTTCGAGCCCACACCGAAGCGATGGCTCTCCATGCGGGTGTTCAAGGGTGGGTGCGCAATTTGCGGGATGGTCGTGTAGAGGCTGTTTTTGAAGGATCCCCTGCCGCAGTGGAGGCGATGCTGCGCTGGTGCCAACAGGGCAGCCCCGGTTCGGTTGTGGAGGCCGTTGAGCAACGTTCTGAGCCGCCGGAAGGTCTAGCCACCTTTGAGATTCGCCCTACCGTTTGAAGGAGTTTGGCTGTTCCAAGGATTTCTTTGACCTGCAGCACTTCAGCTTCGTCCGCTGGTTCTGAGCTGCCGTCCTCAGAAACTGCCCATGAGCTGGGATCCCCCAAGGTCGCACTAGAATGGTTACACCGCAAGTTTTTCCCATCCCATGACTGTTGCTGCCCCCGCCAAAGTGCAATATGAAGCTGTGATCGGGTTGGAAGTTCACTGCCAGCTCAGCACCCGCTCCAAGATCTTTTCCAGCAGCGCGACGGCATTTGGCGCTCCCCCCAACACGAATATCGACCCGATTTGTATGGGCTTGCCCGGCACCCTGCCGGTGTTGAACGAAAAGGTGCTGGAGTACGCGGTCAAAGCCGGTTTGGCCTTGAATTGCACCATTGCCCCCTACAGCAAGTTCGACCGCAAGCAATACTTTTACCCCGACTTGCCCAAAAACTACCAAATCTCGCAATACGACCTGCCAATTGCCACCCACGGCTGGATCGAGATCCAGCTCAGCGACGGTCGCACCAAGCGCATCGGCATCACCCGTCTGCACATGGAAGAAGACGCGGGCAAACTGGTACATGCTGGCAGCGATCGCCTGTCGGGATCCAGCTATTCTTTGGTGGATTTCAACCGAGCGGGGGTTCCCCTCATCGAGATCGTCAGCGAGCCGGACATCCGCAGCGGGGAAGAAGCGGCAGAGTACGTGCAAGAGCTGCGCCGCATCCTGCGCTATGCCGGGCTGTGTGATGGCAACCTGCAGGAGGGATCCCTGCGCTGTGATGTGAACATCTCGGTACGTCCGCTGGGGTGCGAGACCTTTGGCACGAAGGTGGAAATTAAAAACATGAACTCCTTCAACGCCATCCAACGGGCCATCGAGTACGAGTTCAACCGCCAAGTCAAGGCTGTGGAGGCAGGCGAGCGGATCGTGCAAGAGACCCGCCTCTGGGAAGAAAACAGCCAGCGCACCATCAGCATGCGCAAGAAAGAGGGATCCAGCGACTATCGGTATTTCCCGGAGCCGGATCTGCCGCCGATTCGCGTTACCGAAGCGCAAAAGGCCCGCTGGAGGGCAGAGCTGCCGGAATTGCCCGGTGTGAAGCGGCGACGTTATCAGGAGGTGTACGGCCTCTCGGTGTACGATGCCCGCTACCTCAGCGATGAACGCAACACCGCCGAATACTTTGAAGCCGTGATCGCCGCCGGTGCCGACCCGAAAGCAGCCGCTAACTGGATGATGAGCGACATTGCCAGCTACCTCAACACCCACAAGCTGGACTACCCCGACATTGCCCTGAAGCCGGAAACCCTGGCCGAGCTGATCGGTCTCATCGAGCGGGGCACCATCTCCAGCAAAATCGCCAAGGAGATCCTGCCGGAACTGCTGGAAAAAGGCGGGTCGGCCCGCGCCCTGGTGGAAGCCAAAGGCATGACCCAAATCTCGGATAGCAATCTTCTGGAGCAGATAATCGCTGAGGTGTTGGCGGAGAATCCAGAGCAACTGGAGCAGTATCGGGGGGGTAAAACCAAGCTCTTCGGCTACTTTGTCGGGCAATTGATGAAAAAAACCCAGGGACGGGCGGATCCAAAGCTGGCCAACGACCTGCTCAAGCAACACCTCGACGGCTAGCTCCAAGCATCGGTGAGGGAATAGCCCAACTCCTGGATCATGCGCCGCAGCAGGGGCAAACTCAGCCCGATCACATTGCCAGGGCACCCCTCGATCCGCTCCACAAACAGGCTGCCACGACCATCGATGGCAAAACAGCCGGCACAGGCCAAAGGCTCACCGGTGGCCACATAGGCGCGGATCTCCTCGTCGCTGGGCTTGGCAAAAAACACCCGCGTCACCGCATAGTGGGTGAGGCGACGGTTCTGCTTCGTGTCAATTAAGGCATGGCCTGTGTAGAGCTCTCCCACTTCGCCCCGCATTTGCCGCAAGCGCCGTTCCGCCTCTAGGGCATTGGGCGGCTTACCTAGGATCTCGCCATTTAGGTAGAGCACAGAGTCGGCCCCCACAACCAAGACGGGCTCCCGTTGCTGGGCCGCCACCACTTCGGCTTTCGCCGAGGCCAGCTTCTGCACCAGCTCCACCGGATTAGAGCTCTGGATTTGGCTTTCGTCGAAGTAGCTGGGTTGAACGCGATGGGGGATCCCGGCAGCCTTTAACAATTGGCGGCGGGCAGGGGATTGCGAGGCCAGTACGATAGGAGGCAACATCGACTCAACACCTAATTAACACCCAAAGCCTGGACGTTTGCTTAGGGGAAGTTCGCTCTGTGAGCTAGTTTCCATTAGCTTAGTTAGTATGCGCCTGATGGGCGTTGAAAGGAAACTCTCTCGATATCTTCCCAGCTGGATCCCGTTTGTGACCACTCTCCCCACCCAAGCTGATCTCGATCTTGCCCGTTCCGGGATCCTTCAGCGCTATTGGGGGGATCAAGACACCCCGGAAAGCCGCTGGGTGAATTTGTTGGTGGCGGTGTTGGTTTTCTGTTCATCCACCTTCTTTGTGGTGGAAACCTATCCCATTCCCCCTGAGGTACGTCTTTGGCTGGAGCGGGTGGATCGCCTCATTCTCGGCTTGTTTGTGGTGGAATATCTGCTCCGACTGGCAGCGGCCCCGCAGAAGTTGCGCTATGTCGTGAGCTTGTATTCGCTCATCGATTTGCTCGCCATTTTGCCTTTTTTTGCCGGGCTAACCGATATTCGCTTCATTCGCATCTTCCGTTGGTTTCGCATTTTGCGGCTGCTGCGCCTGGTAGAGGGCAAAACCCTGTTTGGGCAAGTGATCTCCGCCGATAGCCGCATTTTGCTGCGCATTTTCTTCACCCTCTTTGCCATTGTTTTCGTCTACTCTGGGCTGATCTATCAGGTAGAACATCCAGTGAATCCTGGTGTTTTTGCCACCTTTTTGGATGCTTTCTACTTTTCCGTCGTTACCATGACCACGGTGGGGTTTGGGGATCTCACCCCCAGTTCTGAGCTGGGTCGGTTGCTGACGGTGCTGATGATCCTGACGGGGATCGCTCTAATTCCCTGGCAAGTGGGGGAGCTGATCAAACAATTGGTGAAAAGCGGCAACTCGGTGCAATGGGCCTGCCCAGGGTGCGGTTTGTCCCAACACGATGGGGATGCCCAATTCTGCAAACGCTGTGGCACACCGCTCTACCTAGGCAGTTAAGCCTATCGGGGTTGGCCCGGCATTTTCAGAAAATTTCCTGTGCCAAGGCAACAACAGGTTGACCAAGAAAACTGGGTTGCAGGCCCCGCCCTTGAGGTCGGCTTTGTGCTGTGGTGCTGAGCAAACTCCGCCAACTTGAATAGGGCGTAGTGTCAACAGAAGAAGTATCTGGGAGTTCATCCCAGTGGTTGGGGTCATGGCATCCCCCTTCATCCGTAAGGATGAGGTAGCCCAGGAAGTGGGAGTCATCCTGCGACCTGGGAAAGAACCCTTGCCCTCCGGGGCAGGGAGAATGTCAACCAATCCCGAACCTGCCGTTAGACCCAGTTGGGGAAAGCTGAGAAATCGTTTAAGATCGTTAACGGTAACCCTCTGAACAACTGGGTGGTGCTCGGCATGGCGGTGCAAGAGGAGGTTTTTTTTGAGGGTGGCCCCCACAGCGGCGATTTGGTGCTGAACTCCTTCATTGGGGCTACGCTTGTCGGCTTGCCTCTGTTTGTGGGGGCACTGGTGCGCAAGCTGTGGGTACACTATCGGATTACCAATCGTCGCATCACCGTGATCGGGGGGTGGGGCGGCAAGGAGCGCTCAGACGTGATCTACAGCGAGATCGCCAAAGTGGTCATGGTGCCACGGGGCTTGGGCGTGTGGGGAGATATGGTGCTCACCCTCAAGGATGGCAGTCGCCTGGAGATGCGGGCCTTGCCTCGCTTTCGGGAAATCTACAACTACATCAACGAGCGGATTGACGAGAAGGCCAAGCAGGTGAGCGGCCCAATTGGCAAAAAACGCCGCTCTGCCCAGTCCTGACCGTGCCTGACCCTTGGGGATCCCTTCCTGTGGCTGTCCCCACTCTTCCCAGCCGGGATCCCGCTTGGCCTGAGCGCCTGGCCCTGGTGCACGAGTACCTGATCTGGCCGGGGGGATCGGAAAAGGTTTTGCAGGAGCTGGTGGCTTTTGCCCCACAGGCCCCCCTTTACGTTAGTCTCTTCTCGGCTCACACCCTGCCGCCGAGCTGGCAGGAGCTGTCGATTCACACCTCTTTTTTGCAAGGCTGGGCCAAGTGGCTGGGGGTGTTGCGCCCTGACTATCACGCCCGCCTCAAGTATCTGCTGCCCTGGATGCCGTTGGCCTACGAGAGCTTCGACTTTTCGGGGTATGACTGTGTGATCTCCAGCAGCCACGCCTTTGCCAAAGGGATCCTGACGGGAGCCTCTACCCTGCACCTGAGCTATATCCACAGCCCCACCCGTTACCTGTGGGAGAACCGGGAGCTGTATCTGCAGCGAGAAGGGTTGGGGGGAATCGGGCCCATTCGCACAATTAGCCAATGGCTGCTGCACCGCCTGCGCCAGTGGGATTTTCTGGCAGCTCAACGTCCAGATCTGTTGATCGCCAACTCCCAGCACATTCGCCGCCGCATTGCCAAGCTCTACCGCCGCGAGGCTGTTGTTATCTACCCGCCCGTTCCGCTGCAGGGGTTTGAGCCGGTGGCGGATCCCAGTGGCGATTACGACCTGGTGGCGGGCCGATTGGTGCCCTACAAACGGGTGGATCTGGCAATTGCCGCCTGTGAACGGCTGGGTCGTCGTCTGCTGATTGTGGGAGAAGGGCCGGAGCTCCCTCGGCTCAAGCGATTGGCGGGGCCGCAGGTGGAGTTTTTGCCCCATCAACCGCAAGCCCGTCTGCAGGAGCTGTTGGCCCATTGCCGGGTGCTGCTGTTCCCGTGGGAGGAGGATTTCGGCCTGGTGCCGGTGGAGGTGCAAGCCTGTGGTCGTCCTGTGGTTGCCCTCAACCGGGGAGGTGTCCGGGAGACGGTCATCCACGGCCAAACCGGCATCCTCATCCCCGAAGCCAGTGTGGAAGCGTTGGTGGAAGGGCTGCGCCAGGCAGATCGACAGGACTGGGATCCCCGGCGGATTCGGGCCCATGCTCTGCAATTTGCCCCGGAGCGATTTCACGCCCAATTGGGATCCCTGCTGCGCTGGGCTTGGCCTCGTTTTCAAGCCGGAGAACGGTTGGATCCCCGAGAATGGAGCCCTCAGTAGGGCCGCCGCTGCACAAAAGCCGGCAACTCAATCCGGCTACGACCGCCCGTTTCCGTCCCTGCCTGTGAAGCGGCCAAAGCGGAGCGTTTCAGGAGCTTTTCCGCCCGTTCGCGCCAGCGGTGTGGAGCACTTTCTTCCCGCTCTTCCAAAGTGAGCGGCGGGATCCCTGGGGTGGGTGTTCTCCAAGTGGTGGGTCGGCTGTTGGGTGCCGCCGGGGAAGGAGCAGACTCGTCAGCCGCTGCAGGAATCCGTTCCTGGTCGCGCCAGCGGTGCGGAGCACTAGCCGGATGATTCGACCTGGGCTCGACAGCCGCTGCTTGGGGGGAAAGCGAGGCTGACTGACGCAGTGTGGCCAGTTGCTCTTCCAGTTCTTGGTTGCGCTGCTGCAGCAGAGCTACTTCCTTTTCTTGGGTTTGCGCGTAGGCGTGGGCCTGCACGCACTCGGTTTTCAAAGCCATCACCTGCTGCTGCAACTTCTCGATCTGCTTTTGGCTGACCAGATGATGGGCCTCGGCCAGTTCTCGCCCCCGCCGGGCTTCTTCCAGGCTTTCTTGGGTGCTCTGCACCTGCTGCTGAACTTCCTGCCACTGGGCAAGGGTGGGACGCTGGGCCAACTCTTGGATAAGCTGATCCCGCTCGGCTCGCAAAGCACCAAGCTCCCGAGTCAAAGCCTGCACCTGCTCCTCCAAGACCAGGATTCGCTGCGCCTGCGAGGACTCTGTCTCCCTGAGGTGGGCGGCCTGGGCTGCTTCCGCTTCCAGTTTGGCAATTTGTTGAGCTTGCTCGGCCTGCTGTCGCTGACTCTGCTGCAGCTCTTCCAGCAAGGTGGCCCGCTCGGCCTTGGCAAAAGAGGCTTGTTGGCGCAGATGATCCAACTCCGCTTGCAAGTGTGCCCATTGCTCTGGGGTAGGGCGCTCTTCCAATTCGCGAATACGTTGCCGGGCAGTGTTCAGGTCAGCTTCCATGTGCGCCTTTTCGGTTTCCAGATGGGTCTTCAAACGTTGCCATTCGGCTTCGGCTTGGCGGTGGGCAGCCTCTAGCTCTGCCCGTAGGGTTTCCAGTTCTTGGGCAGAAGGTCGAGCGGCCAACTCTTGGACTTGCGCTTGCAGTTGCGCTTTTTCCTCTTCTAGCTCTTGTATGCGGAGCTGCAATTGGGCTTGCAAAAGCTGTACCTGCGGCAGCTTGACGGCGTATTCTCCCAACTGGTTGGCCTGCTGTTTCAGTTCCAGGAGCTCCTGCTGCAGTTGGTAAAATCGGGCCGGATCGACGCGCCGCTGCAATTCCGCCTTGAGGGTTTCAATTTCCGCCTGGCTAGTTTGCAACTGCTGCTGCAGAATGTGGTAGTGCTCCAGCGTTGGACGGCGCTCCATTTCCCACAGGAGATTCTGCAGTTCTTCGATGTGCTGTTGCTGAAGCTGAAAAGCCTCTAGGGTAGGGCGCTGGGCCAGCTGCGCTTTCTCTTCTTGACAGGCTTGCAGAGCGTGATCCCGTTCTTGAATCTGTGCCTGCGCTTCCAGCAGTTGACGTTCCAGGCGATGGGTACACTCAATCTGCTGCAGCGACAGCGCTTCCGATTCTGCCAGGGATCGCTCTAAGTTGCGCACACGCGCCCGCAAAGCTTTTAGCTCTTCTTCCCCTTCCATATCCAGGCTGCTCGACAGGTTATGGGCCTTACTGTAGCAGATGGTTTGGGCAAAAATCCAGCTTGCCACTATATGTGGCGTGAATTTTTAGTTTTTCTCGAAAAGGACGCTAAGCCTGTTATCCCCACCCTCTATACTGAGAAGGTGAGTTTTCAGATTGAACCCTGTGATGAAGCTGGGATCCAAACCTTGGGGATGGGTGCTGGGCCTGCTGGGCGTGGCCTTGGTCGGTTGTGGTGCCGATGCGCTGACGGCCAGTACTCCGCCGCCGCCTTTGATCACCAGCAGCGATATCCCTTCTGTGGTACATCGGAACGGCTTTTTGGAGCTGGGGGTTTCGGTATCGGTGCCGGGCCGGATCCCGGCGGAGCTGGCGTTTCAGGTGTCGTGGTCGGGGATTGAGGTTCAGACGCTCTCGGCAGCGCAGGTGAATTGTGTGTCGGGAGAGGTGTCTTGTACAACCCGCTTCCGCATTCGTCCTCCCCTAAGCTTGGTGCCCGGCTCCTACCTAGTCAGTTTGCGGGTCTTCGACCGGTTGGGCCAAAGCGCTGTGGTGACCGGGACGGTGCTGCTCAGGGATCCCTGAGGTCGCCATATCCTTGCCCAGCCTTGAGAAAGCGGTGCGGTTCCCGTTCCCATAAGCATTGCGTAGCAGTAGGTAGCAGTATGAGGTGCCGTAGGCATAGCACCTCTGCCCAAGCTTTGAATGGGTAAGGGATCCCTTCAGCGGGGGGGAAATACTTTTTGGCGAACATCGTCGGCGAAAGCTTCCACCGCTTCTCGGATTGCCTGTCTCAAATTGGTATAGGCCTTGGCAAAAGGGGGAATCCGCTCGCTCAGCCCCAGCAGATCGTGGGTGACCAAAATCTGACCATCGCAAGCCGGCCCGGCCCCAATGCCCAAGGTTGGGATCCCCACCTGGGCTGAGATTTGGGCAGCCAATTCCGCCGGCATGTGCTCCAGAACCAGGGCAAATGCCCCTGCTTGTTCCAGGCTGAGGGCCTCTTGTCGCAGACGCTCCGCCTCCGGAGTGGTTTTTCCCTGCTGGCGATAGCCTCCCAGTTGATGTTTGGCCTGCGGAGTGAGGCCGATATGACCCAAAACCGGGATCCCTCGCTGCACCAGAAAGGCCACCGTTTCCACCATGTCGGGGTAGCCCCCCTCCAGCTTGACCCCGTTGACTCCTGCCTCCTTCATCAACCGCCCTGCTGAGAGGAGAGCTTGTTCTTTGTGGACTTGATAAGTCAAGAAGGGCAAGTCGGCCACCAAAAAGGCCCGTTCTACCCCGCGGCGCACCGCCTGGGCGTGATGGAGCATCTGTTCCAGCGTCAGGGGCAGGGTGCTGGTATACCCCAAGTGGGTCATGGCCAAGCTGTCGCCCACCAGGATCAAGTCGATCCCAGCCTGATCCAAAATCTGAGCGGTGGCGTAGTCGGCAGCCGTGAGGGCCACCAAAGGTTGACCCGCCTGTTTGGCCTGGCGAAAGTGGTGAATGGATAGAGCAGCCATATCCCTATGATCTCATCTGGGCGTTCCCGCCAGCGGTGCGGAGCACTTTCCCATCAACCGCATCCCGTGGGGGAAGCAAGCTTGGCTTTGAGGCTGGGAAGAAGCAGGAGACTCGGTTTGCCGTTAAGATGGTAAAGCCCCACAGCTGACTGGAAGGGTGACAGAGTGGTTGATTGTGACGCTCTCGAAAAGCGTTGTGACTGCAAGGTCACCGTGGGTTCGAATCCCACCCCTTCCGTCTTCAGGCATACAGTTTTAGAACGCCTTTTTAGAACGCCTTGCCCAGCTAGGGCCTCTGGGATTTTTGGGGATCCCACCCAAGCCCTTCGCATCAGCGGTGCGGTTCCCCCATAACACTTTGGCATGGAGCCAAGGTCAAGGTTGGATGGGGTTCTTGGCCTTTCTTCTAGAGTCTTATGTTCACCGCTCCTGCTCTCTCTGCCCAACTGCATCCCCTCATCCAGGGCCTATCCGAGGCAATCCTGAACGTTTGGGGATCCACCCTCACCCTAGCCCCCTATCCTCTGCCTGAAGATCTGGGCTACGTGGAAGGCCGCCTAGAGGGTGAGAAATTGCAAATTGAAAACCGCTGCTACCAAGGGGATCCCTTTCGCAAGCTGCACCTGGAGCTGGCCCAGGCCGGGCAAAGCCTGGACATTCTCCATTGCGTTATGTTTCCGCAGCCGCAGTACCCGCTGCCGCTGTTCGGTTGCGACATTGTGGTCGGTCGCGGACAGGTGAGCGCCGCCATTGTCGATCTCTCGCCGGTGACCCCCAGCTTGCCCGATCTCTATATCCAAGAGCTGGAAGCGTTGGGATCCCATCTCGTCCCTTTCCAACACCGGCGCCGGTTGCCGGAGTGGGGCACGATTTTTTCTCCCTACTGTCTGTTCGTGCGTCCTGCCGACGAAGCAGAGGCCGAGCGCTTTTTACACTTTGCCTGCCGTTTCCTGGAAATTCACTGCCGGCTGGCGCAGCAGATCCCCCCACAGACGGATCCCGGCCAGATTTTGGCCCACTACCAGGGGCAGCAGCGCTATTGCAGCCAGCAACAGCAGAACGACCGCACCCGCCGCGTTTTGGAAAAAGCTTTTGGCCCCGCCTGGGCAGAGCGCTACATGAACACCGTCCTTTTCGATCTGCCTCCCAGTCCCGTGCAGATCTAGACGGGATCCCCTTGCAGCCGCTGCTGGATGCTCAACGCCAATTTTTGCCCTAAGAACTCCGGCATGGCTGGAGTTGAATCCGGCCCTAGCAAGTAAAAAATGAAGCGCGTTTGCTTGCGGCGGAGCATCAAGTTGAGGTTAACAACGGTCAAATCCTCCTGCGCGAGGGCCGTCATCACCCGGTAAAACGCGCCCGGCTGGTTGTCCACATCCACCAAAAGTGTGGGCAAATGAAACACTGGGTCAAAATAAAAAGAAACCTGCGCCTCTTTCAGGCCGGCCTTGAGATCAAACTCCAGCGCCAAGGTTTCGTGAACGCGAAACACACCCGCCAGGCATTCGTGAATGGCCCGTTCTAGGCTGAGCTTGGTTTGGGAAGAAAGGCTGTGGCCATCGCGGGAGACAATGGTGCGGATAAACACCAGGTGCGGTGAGTAGATCTGCCCATAGAGATGAATGCCATGCACCGAGAGATTAAAAGCAGTGAACACCCCAAACAGATCGCTGAGCAGAGAAGGTCGGTTGCGGTAGGCCAGACAGACCACCGTCTTGCGACCTTCGTCCTGCACCTGTACCACCGCCTTGCGGGTCTGGTAGAGGGTGTAAGCCAAGCGCAGATTTTGGGCCTGTACCTCGCTGCTGACAAACTGGCTGTAAAAAGGCGGAAAGCTCTGATTAAAACGCCGCATCAGAGCGGATCGCGTCAGCGGGACGGAGTCCTTGCGGGTGCTGACTTTGAGCGGCTGAAGATCTTCATGGGCAGCCCTCTTCCGCGCTTCCCGATCCCCGGCAACTCCTAGAGAAGCCACCTTGGGCTGGGGAGTGCCCTGCTGTGCTGATTGCTCATCAGTTGACATCGACCTTGCCACCTGCGTTGCTCCTTCTCCATCGTTGCTCAGTACGCCCCAGCCAAACCCCATCTATCCGCAAAATCACTGAGGCTCGGAACGAATGTCGACGCTGTATCCAATTCTTGTCCAATGCTTTTCAGTTCAATTTATCTCATAGGGCTAAGCTGGGCATCTGAGGAGCCAGTGGGGGCATCCCCCAATTGGGGGGATCCTTCCCTTCTTCGCTGCTGAACCGACGCTGTGAGCCTTTCAATCCCAGAATAGCCAGAATAAGCCTAAACTATGAATTGAGCAGAGCGCTGCAATTTTTGATATAAAGTGCCGCATTGAGTGCTGGCCGGCTGGGTGACATGAAGCGCTATCTTGTTGGCCATCACTTTGGTTTTTCCCTAGGTTTGTGAAGGGATCCCTGTGAGCAGAACTGTTGCCAATCCCACTCCGTTTTCGCCCGCACAAGCGCTGGACCCCGCTGGTGCTTGGTGGGATCTCAGTCTCATCGCCTCCCCTGCCCAAGAAGACCTGATCTTTTGGCGGCTGGAGAGTTTTGGCTGTCGGGGCATGACCAGCCAAGCCTATGGCGAAGATCAGATTTGCATTCACGCCTATTTGCCTTGGCCTCACGTCAGCCTCCTGGATTTGGCAGCCCTCTCCCTGCGCCTGCAGCAAGATGCCCTCATTGCCGGTCAGCGGGTTCCGAAGCTGCGCTGGGAACGCATAGAGGCGGAAGATTGGAGCAGCAGTTGGAAGCAGCACTGGCAGCCCCAATGGGTCGGGGACAAGTTGCTCATTTGTCCGGCCTGGCTGGAGCCGCCCTCTCACCCCGGTCGTCACCTGTTGCAGCTGGATCCCGGTATGGCCTTCGGCACGGGCACTCACCCCACCACTCAGCTCTGTCTGGAGTCGCTGGAAATGCGTCTGGAGAGCTGGGGAGGGGATCCCCCGGCAGCGACGCTGGTGGATGTGGGCTGTGGATCCGGCATTTTGTCGTTGGCGGCGGCCCTGTTGGGGGTGAAGCGGGTGTTTGCGGTGGACGTCGACCCCCTGGCGGTGCAGGCCACGATGCACAACCGCGATCTCAACGGCCTGACGGATCGCATTGTGGTCGCTCAGGGCAGCCTGGAGCAGATTCCCGAAATGGTGGATGGGTTGGTGTGCAACATCCTGACAGATGTGATCCTGGATATGATCCCGGAGTTTCGGCTGGTGGTGAAGGAGGGGGGATGGCTGATCCTCAGCGGCATCCTCATCGAGCAGGCCAAGTTGGTGGCGGAGATGCTGGAGGCCAACGAATGGGTGGTGGCAGCCCTCTGGCGACGGGGGGAATGGTGTTGTCTGAACGCACGCATGACCTGAGCGCTTTGCCCCGGTTGGCGATTGACCCGGCGCAGCGGGATCCGAGTGGTGTTCTCCATTTAACCGGCCCGCAACAGCACTACTTGCAGCGGGTGCGCCGCCTCAGGCCGGGGGATCCCTTTTTGGTTCTGGATGGCTCAGGCAAGCTGTGGGCGGCCCATTGGCAGGCTCAGGGATCCCAAATTGTGGGCGAGGTGGAGACGCTGCCGCGGGAATTGCCCGTTTTTTTGCATCTGGGCTTGGCGGTGGTCAAAGGGCAGGGGTTTGACGAGGTGCTCCGCCAGGTTACCGAGCTGGGGGCGGCGCGCATTACTCCCCTGCTGACGGAGCGCACCGTGTTGGAACCGGGATCTGGGCGGCAGGAACGCTGGCAAAAAATTGTGCGGGAGGCCGCAGAACAATGTGAGCGGTTGCGCTGGCCTCAGGTCGATCCCCCTACCCCTTGGACAAGTTGGCTGGCGGAGCTACAAGCCGTTCGCGCTACTCGGACGGAGTCCTTTTGGTGGGGTATAGCCGTGGCTCGGCACAAAGCGCCCCCGCTGGTGCAGGCCCTGCCAAAGCTGCAGATCCCGGCCTTGGCCATAGCCATCGGCCCAGAAGGGGGCTGGACGGTTGCCGAACGTCGGCAGGCTGAGGAATATGGGGGAGTGTCCGTCTCCCTTGGCCCTACCATCTTGCGAGCTACCACCGCCGCTGTTGTTGCCACCAGCCAAATTGCCGCCACCTACTCCTGGTTGGACTCGAGCTTGGATCGGGGTCATTTGGCTCCGCTAGCGACGGGGAGTGTTGTCGCCGATAATCAATAACTAGGCCGTTTGCGTCAGCGGGACGGAGTCCTTTGACGAGAACAGCCATTGGCATAGCAGGCGGCCAGGCCCACCCCAGGGAGGGAGAACGAGAATGGAGATGATCCAGGCGGTGCGGGGCACCCGAGACATTTTGCCGCAGGAGGTGCGGCTCTGGCAGCAGGTGGAAGCCAGCGCCCGAGAGATCCTGGGACGGGCCAACTACCAAGAAATTCGCACCCCCATCCTGGAGTTGACGGAACTCTTTGCCCGCAGCATTGGCAGCGCCACTGACGTGGTGGGCAAGGAGATGTACTCCTTCAGCACCCGTGGCGAGCAAGAGGTGAGCCTGCGTCCCGAGAACACGGCGGGCGTGGTGCGGGCCTACATCCAGCACGGGCTGCAAACGGCTGGAGATGTGCAACGCCTCTGGTATTGTGGGCCGATGTTTCGCTATGAGCGTCCTCAGGCGGGGCGGCAACGCCAGTTCCATCAGTTGGGGGTAGAGCTGCTGGGCAGCCGGGATCCCCGCGCCGATGCGGAAGTCATCGCCTTGGCCTGGGAGCTGTTGCAAGCGGTGGGGGCGGAGAACCTGAGCTTGCGGCTCAATTCCCTGGGGGATCCGCAGGACCGGCGGGCCTATCGCCAGGCCCTGGTGGACTACCTCACCCCCTTGCGGGAAAAGCTGGATCCCGACTCCCAAGAGCGCCTCACCCGCAACCCGCTGCGCATTCTGGATAGCAAGGATCCCCGCACCCGCGAGATTGCCGAGGGGGCCCCCAAGCTGCCAGATTACCTCAGCCCAGAATCGCGGGCTTTCTTCGAGCAGGTGCAAGATCACCTGCAGATGTTGGACATTCCCTACCAGTTGGATCCCTACTTGGTGCGGGGCCTGGACTACTACACCCACACCGCCTTTGAGATCGTCTCGCCTGACTTGGGATCCCAGAGTACCGTCTGTGGGGGCGGTCGCTACGACGGCTTGGTGGAAGAGCTGGGCGGGCCTTCAACCCCAGCGGTGGGCTGGGCCATCGGCATGGAGCGGCTGGTGCTGCTGTTGCAAAAGAAGCAAGGGGAGATCCCGCCAACATCGGTCGAGGTTTACGTGATCTCCCGTGGGGCGAAGGCTGAGGCCCAATCCCTCCGGATCGCTCAAGCGCTGCGCCAAGCTGGTTTCTGCACCGAGCTGGATCTGAGTGGCAGCGCCTTTGGCAAGCAGTTCAAACGGGCCAGCCGCAGCGGCGCAACTTGGGCTGTTACGCTGGGGGATGCAGAAGCTGTGGCCGGAGAGGTACAGCTTAAGCACCTGCCTACAGGGCAACAGCAAACCCTTTTGCAAGCCGATCTGGTTAAGTATCTGGCATCCCATTCGGGTCAGCAGTGCGGAGCACCTAAGGTGATGGAGCCATGTTGAATTTTTGGGTTCGGCGCGACGGCCAGGAAGACTGGCAGCCGGTACCAGCCGAGGGCGCAGTTCTGGAAGAAGATACCTACACCATTGTTGCCCGTTCGCCTCAGCCCCACTTCACCATCACGGTGGAAGTCCGGCAGCGTCCTCTGTCGTCGCAGAATCAGGGCCCTGACACCGCCCCGACTCCCCCACAAGTCCAAACCCGTTCTGTGCGCACCAACGATGAAGGGATCGGCATTATTTTGCCTGCCAGCCGCCTCACCCCTGGGTTTTGGGAATTGCACTGCCGAGATGCCGACTTGATCGCAGAACTGTTCGGTGAAACCGAGTTGGACAATTGTCTCCGTTTTCAGGTTGTGCCTGCCCCTCTGGAGCCGGAACGAGGGATCCCTGCCCCGGTGGCTGAAGAGGCCGGGTTTGAGCCCCCCCAGAAAAAAGAGGTCGCCATCCCGCCAGAGCTGTTTTCCCTGATGCACAGCGAATTGGAGGGATCCCCGGATGAGGTGCTGGTGTTGACGGGGCGGATCGGCTGCAGCGGCGAGCTGCGGGTACGGGTTTGGCAGGAAGGCGAGGAGAGCACGGTTTTCGAGGGGCAACGGCTAATTCAATTTCCCGCTGAAGCCCGAACGGCGGTGTTCAGCATTCCCATCACCCTGCCAAGCCGCGTTTGGACCCGTCCTTTGCGGGGGGAACTGGCCCTCACTCCCTCTTCCTGGCGGGATGCAGACCGGCCTTCCCAGCCCTTGACGATTCCGTTTTCCGTCCGCTGTCGAGACCTTCGCGTCAGCGTTGCGGAGCAACAAGGCGGAGAGCTGCCTCCCGCCTCCCCTCCGCGTCAGTATTGGGGAGCAACAAACATCCCACTGGCCCGGTTGCGGGAAGACCCCCCCTTAACCTTGCTGTCTCCCGAACGCACCCTGCAAAAGCTGTTGCGCATCTGGCAACACAGCGCCCCCATTTCCGTCAGCGTTGCCGAGCAACAGCGAGAGGAGGACTCAGCTTCGCCCGTTCAGCCCGCCGAGACCCAAGCCCTCCGCTCCTTCCCGGAAAAGGATCCCCTGCCATCTGCGCCCAACCCCTCCGCTCAGCCCCTACCCGAAGCAGAGACGGCAGAGTTGCCATCGCCCATCTCCTCCCCTTCCCCACCACCCCAAGCTGAGGCCATCTTGCCAACGCAAGCGGCAGCCGGGATCCCGAGTAGCCCTGTAGCGCCCTCTGAAAACTCGCTGCTGCCCCCCGCTCCGCCTGGGGTTTGTCCAACTCCCCAACTGGTGGTGCCCGAGCAACTCCGAGCCGGAGACAATTTCGATGTGGTGTTGCGCTTGCCCCCCACGACCAACCCTGCTGCAGGCCATCAAGCCCCTTTTTGGATCAAGTTTTGGGTGAAGCACGGGCGCACTCGCTCTTTGGTGGATGGCCCCCGTTGGTTGCTGGACTTCTCCCGTGACGAGCAGGGGCAGTGGCAAGCCCTCACCCGCATGACCATCCCTCCCGGAGTCCCTGAGCTGATCTTTGAAGCTTGGGCCGTCAGCCCGGATCGTCAGCAGCAGAGTGACCGAGTTACAGAGCGCCGCTCCATACTGCCTTGAAGCCTGGCTCAGTCGCTGTCTTGGACGGAACGCACCATCAGCACGGGGCAGCCGATGTGAACCCGCACATAGTCAGAGATGGAACGCCCCAACAGCCGATCCAAATCGGGAATGCTGCGGGCAATGGTAGGTCGGCGGTCAGGGGATCCCATCACCAGCAGATCGGCGTTGCTCTCGGCGGCTAAGCGGACAATTTCTGTGCCCGGATCCCCGACGGCAGTTAACACTTGGTGGCCGATTTGCCGGTTTTTGAGGGTATCGATTGCCCGATCTAGAGCCTCATCTCTGCCTGGGTTGTCGGCATCCAACTGCACAGAGGCCAGGAAGATCTGGGCCCCTTGAATGCCGGAGATCAAGTCAAGGGCAGTGGTAAAGGCAGCTTGAGCAGCGGGGGAGCTGTTCAGGGCCACCATGACACGGCTGGGATATTTGATGTAGGCGTCGTCTTTGACCAGCAGCATGGGGCAGGAGGCAAGCTGAAACACATATTGGCTCACCGAGTTCTGCAAAATGGCCATGATGCGGTTGCGCCCCCGGGATCCCATCACAATCAGCGGATTGGGCAGGGACTCGGCCACCTGCAGCACCACCACCTTGGGATCCCCTTCCACCAGTTGCGTGCTGATCTTTAGCCCTGGGCGGGGGGGGAAAGTCTGCAGGGTTTGGGCCAGCAGTTCCTGCCCCTTTTGCCAGGCAGACCGCATCTCCTCGGCAGAGGTCTGGGAAGGCACCGCATGCAGCAATGTCACGTGGCACTGGGCAAAGGCCGGCAGAGACAGAAGGGTATGCACCATTTGCTCAGTGGGGCCGCTGCCATCGATGGCGGCAATGAGGTTCTCAAATCGAGGCATGGGATCCGTTCTCCGGGCCGTAGTTTGCCAAGACTCATCCTAGATCTGCCCCTGCAGATCCCTGTTACCGTAGGGGATGTCCTGCAACATTTTGTTGGGTTTCAGTAACTTAGCCACACATAGCCGGTAAAGCCGCCGCCGGCATTGGTGTTGCGACCGGCCAGGAACTGAAACCCCCCCAAGCCCAGCGTTAACCCTCCCTCCAGCCGCCAGTTGAGCTGGCCAGAAAGCTTGAGGTTGTCGTAGTCGGGATCCTGAACGGCCAAATCCCCGAACAACAAAGGCGCGCCGTTGCCCAACGTAAAATCCCCATCCAGGGCCAGGATGGCCTGCAGCTCAGGAGTCAGGTCTGCCCCGAAGGTCAGGTTGGCCTTGACCCGATCCCCGGGATAGCCCAAGTAATCTCGGAACGTGAGGCAGGAGTCGAAAAAGGCGGGCAGGGATCCCAACTGGGTATTGGCCGCCACCCCAACTTTGAGATCGTAGCCGAAAACACCGTACCCCAAGGGCAGGGGAATGTCTTGGGTGGCGTATCCCGGCGGGATCAAGGCCGTTAGCTGAGCCGAGAAGAAGGGATCCCCGTTTCCCCAAGAAGTATGACGTAGGCCCAGCTCCAGATCCCGTAGGCCCTGGTTGCGCTGGGTGATGGTATCGGCTCCGCTGGCAAAGCGGTTTTCCAGGAAAACATAGCTGGTGTTGAGATTGAGGGTGAGCTGATCGCTAAGGCCAGTCTCGACGAAAAGGTTGAGGCGGGTTTCTCCGTACTCCGAAAGGGCCGGCTGCAGGCGTCCCCCCTGATCAAAGCGGGTGCGAGGCCGATAGACCTCCGGCTGCAGCGAAAAAAAAGTCTTGCCGGCACCGCGGGGAAAGCCGCAGCCCGCCCAGGCCAGCTGCTCCGGCGGCATTGTGCTGACCACCAGACTCACCAGCAGGCTTGCCCATGGAAATCTAGGCTTCTTCATGGCAGGGGGATCCCGGCAGCTTCAGGGGGATTGTATCCCTAGGATCAAGATTTGGGTCAAGATCCGGGACAAAACCGGCTTTGGAACGACTGCTAACTATGAGGTGGCAGCCGGCAAGCCCACCCGGGCCCGGAATTGCCGCGCTGCCGTCAGCGCCCCATAGGGATCCCCCTTATACAGGCCGTAGTGCATGAGGGAAAAGCGCCGCAGCCCCAGTTGAGACACTTCCTGCAGCCACTCCGGCTGGCTCATGAGCTGAAAGTCTGTATGGACAGTGTCGGCCCGTCCGCCACTGGGGTGCTTGTCTTTGATGGAGGGCTCGTAGTGGGCCAACATCAGGTTGGAGTGGATAGGGGAAAACAGGCGGCAACAGAGGCGGATTTGCTCTGGGTTGCCGGGATCTGGGCCGTTCAGCTCTGGGTTAAACTCCCCTGGCCGCCGCTGGCGCATGGACTGGAAGGCGATCCCGTCCATTTGGCTCATGGTCTCGGCAAAGGGCTCCACCATGCTGCGGCCTGCCCCCTGGGAAGGGTCGTCAAAGGTGGCAATCCAGCCCCCCCAGCACAGGGCTACTTCGGCTGCCGGCAGCCGCTCCTTGATGGCTTGGCGGGCTGTGAGGACATTGCGCATTAGGGCTTGGTAGTAGAAAGCAGTGTCGGCGTTGTAGGTATCTGCTGGGATCCGCCAATAGGAAAACTCCGTGGCCAGGCTCCAATAGGTAGGGCGGCCTTGGGGGTTGGCTTGAGCGATATAGCCGGCCAATTCGGCTACATCCTGGACAAAATGCTTGGAGATGTGGTAGTCGCCGCAGGGGCGGTGGGTGTCGTCTTCCCAGGTGATGATGTGGAGGGTATAGCCCCGCTCAAACCACTGCCGCAAAAGCCCGGCCTGGTGCCAGTTGCGCCAAAAGGAGAGATCCCCCTGGCGGTGATCAAAGCTGTTCAGCCAGCCGCTCAGGAAATGGGGATCCCACCCCTGCGCCACTGCCGCCACCTGCGGATCCGACTCGATTTCCCAGAGGAAGCGACCGGGATCCTCGCCAATGCCCACCTGCCAGCGGGCCAGCAGCTCTGACAAGTTCATGCTTCCCGTCTCGGCATTTTCCGGGCTGCGACTCCCCTGCTGACTCAAAAACTCCTGGCCACAGCCGGCAACCCCATAGGCAGCCAGCAGCGCTCCGCCCGCTTGCAGCACCTGTCGCCGCTGCCAGGATCGTCTCCTTTTCATCTCCTCTCCTCCTGCGGTTCCTCTTGGTGTTGGCGAGCCCACAGCCGCACTTGGGGGGAGCTATAAACCTCCCTGAAGCCCGGCAGCCCCTCAAAATTGAGCTCAGGCCAAAATTGCAGGATGCGATCGGCGCTCCGCAAGGGATCCGCCAGCCCCGCTACCAAGAGGTAGTCCACCCTTTCCTGGGGATGCTGAAGGGCCAGGGCAAACTCGTACTGGTGAGGAGTAAGGAAAGAGCGGGGATCCCTTGCCCAAAAGATAGCCTCAAAGTGGATGTCGTCGTCCACCAGCACTTTTTGTCCGGGCAACAGGTGGCGATAGAGATACTGCCCAACCTGCCGCTTTTCTTGCCGCAGCCTCCGCCAGTCCTCTAGGGCTTGCCCAGCAGAGGTTACTTCATACAGGTTTTGGGCAGCTTCCAACTCGCCACTAAGGGGCACTACCCCTGCCACCAGCCGCTCCCAGAGATCCCGCTCCTCGGCCACCAGGGGCATGAGGAAACCCGGCTCTTGGCTCACCCCATAACCGGCAGTGAGGCAGTTCAACCCCAAGAGGGCAGTGATCAACAGGCGCTTAGCCCAGCCGGGGCCGGCTCCGCGACACAAGTAGGCGCCCATCAGCAAAGGCAGCGGCACCCAGAAAAGGCCAAAGCGGCTCAGCTCCCGCAAAAACAGCCCCTGCCCTAGAGAAGCCAGCAGGATGACCAGCGGCATCCCCCAGACCAGAGCCCATACCCAGCGACCCGGGCCTCGGCCCAGCAGGGATCCCAGCCCCAACAGCAGATAGGCAGGGTCCAGCACCGCCAGCCATTTCCCAGCCTCCAGCACCCCCCGCCAGCCACCCGCCTGCTGTAAGTCTTCCCGTAATTGCGGCAGCCGCAGACCGCTGCCCACCTGGTAGGTGAAAGCCCAGGGATCCCCTGCCGACAGCCAGTTCACGTACAGCCAGCTCAACATCAGGGCCAGGCTGATAAACCCTGCCACCAGCAGCGAAGCCAGCCGAAAACCCCAGGACTGTTTGCGAAAAGCCAACAGCAGCACCCCTGCCACCCAGGGCAGCAGCCACCCACTTTCCCAACGCAGCACCATCAGGGGCCCCAGCGCCAGCCCAATGAGCAGTAGCCGTAGCGCAATGGGCAGCTCGCCAGAATCCGCCCCAGTCTCTGCCCTGGCCTGCTCCTCTTTACTCAAGGGAAACAGCAGGGCCATGTTCACCCCCACCAACCCTGCTGTGGCTGTCCAAACAGGGCTGCGCAGCAGCATCAAGATCAAAGTCGGCTGCACCACCATCAACAAACCCCACAGCCAGCGCCATCCCACTTCCATCGGCAAGCCGCGCAACTGCCGCCACGTCCAGCCCAGCAGCAAAGAGCCCAAGATGGTCTGCAGCAACAGCGGGGATCGTCCCAGAATGGCCGTGGCCAGCACCAGCGAAGGGGGAAAAGTGGTGCCCACGACGGGCAGGCGGGGATCCGGCCCCAAGGCCGCCACGGATCCCTTATAGCCAAGAAACTGCATCTCCAAGCTCACCCAGCTCCAGCCTTCCTTCAAACCCCACAGAAGGCTAGCCAGCAGCAGAAACAGGATCCCGGTAGACCCGAAGAGCCGCAAGAAAGCCCTGAGCCTGTTGAGAAACATGGGTTACTTCAGTAGCTTCAAGAATTTAGAATTAATTGGAGATTAATTGGAGGGTAACTGGTTAAATCGCCAATCGAGCCTCAAGAGCTATTTAGTGTTAATGAGAACATGTCTCAAGTAGGGCGTGGGGATGGGCTGACGTGTCTAGGCACTGGACACAGGGATAGACTAGCATTCCCTGTCTTGAGAGTCTTTTTCTACGAGTTTTGGCGTAGGCCAATTCAGCCAGATTGTCGATGAGGGGTTCTCGGATTCTGAGAGAGGATGGGGACGACTTTGCAAGGACATGATCTTATGTTGCAGGCTGTGCGGGGCGTGAATGATGCAGCAGTTCCAGCGCTTGAGCTGGTACCCTCTCAAGCAGAAACCCGTCCTTGGGGATCCTTCTGGGTTTTGGATGAAGGCCCGATGTACAAGATCAAGCGCATCGAGGTGAAGCCTGGCCATCGGCTCAGCCTGCAGATGCACTACCACCGCAGCGAGCACTGGATCGTGGTCAGGGGCACAGCGAAGGTTACCCGTGGAGAAGAGGTGATGCTGCTGAGCTCCAACGAGTCCACCTACATTCCCCCCTGCACCAAGCACCGCCTGGAAAACCCCGGCACCCTTCCCTTGGTGTTGATCGAGGTGCAAAACGGGGAATACCTCGGGGAAGACGACATCGTGCGCTTTGAGGACGACTACGCCCGCCAGTAGAGGGATCCCCTGGGCATCCGAATCCACGATTTGTGCGTACAGACCCCGAAAGCTTACAGATTTCTGCATGTCGGGCAAACCTGGGTCAGGTAGGCCAAGGGGCTTGCCTGCACTAGACAAGTGAGGGATAAGCAAGAGGGGGTCAAGGTGACGCAGAAGGCAAGGCAGTGGGCTTTGTGGGTTGCCGGTTTGCTTTGGTGTTGCGGGCCGACGGCTGTCCACGCAGCGGAAGTCATTTCTCTGCAAAGGCTGGGCTACGACCGCTCGGTGCTGCTGCAGGGATCCAACCCGCGCCTGGATGTTACTGTCCCTGCCCCCCTCAACGGCCTTGACCCCGAGGCCAGCTTTGTGCAGTTGCGCCTGGATCCCTCGCCGGTGCTCAAGCCCACGTCCACGGTGCGGGTGCTGATCAACGAGGAGCTAATGGGCCTTTTTCTGGTGCGGGACCTGCGGCAGGAGCCGGTGGTGCGGGTGCCCATCCCCAGCTTGGCCGCTGGCGAGCGCTTCATCACCCTATCGGTGCAGCCTTTTTTGAGCATTACCGACGACATCTGTGCCGACTTGAATACCGGCAATTTGCTGCTGACGGTAGGGCGGGATAGTTTCTTTGAGCTGGTGCCCCGCGCTCCCGATGCCACAGTGGCCGGTTTTCTGCGTCGGCTGTACCCTCAGCTTACTCTGGTGGTGCCGGCTGACCTCACTCCTGAAGCGGCGGAAGCAGCCCTTTGGCTCTACAGCTTGCTTTCTCATCTGTTTCCGCAAACGCCTATCCTGTGGAGCAATCGTCCGGCGCAAGGGCCACAGGTGATCTTGGAGCCGGCGGACTTCACCCCCCACTTGCAGCATCAAATTACCCCAGAGGGATACCGCCTGCGAGTGGCCGCCCGCCGGGAAGCTATTCTTGCTCTCTATGAAGAATGGAAGCGGGCGGGGTTGGTCAGCCGCGGCATCCAGGTGACAAGGGTGGCGGATCTGGAGAGAGCGCTCAGGGCCAACCGCCTTAGCTTGCGGGAGTTGGGTATTGTGGATCCGCTGCTGCGGGGGTTTGGCAGCCAGTCTTTGGTCTTCAACTTCAACCTGTCCCAATTAGGGGGACGACCGCGGGATCTGGCGGCGCAACTAGACGTCATTATGAACCCGGTGGATGGCCGAGTGGGGGATCGTCTCACCGGCTACGTGTTCTTGAATGGGGCGATGCTGCGCACCTACAACCTAACGGGCCGCACCCAGCTCAACGAAACTGTGACCCTGCCCACCCGCCTGCTGCGCCGCTTTAATCAACTGGAGCTCCGCTTTGACTATGGCGCCAGCCCCGGTAATTGCCAGGGATCCCTGACTCCGCTGACCCTACAAGTGCGCTCGGATAGCTCTGGCTTTATCTGGAGCGGCTACCAAGCCCCCACTGGCGAGCTGCAGGAGATCCCGGCGGTGCTTCGAGGATCCGGCCAAGTGTGGGTAGGGGATCCCCAGTTGCTGCCAGCTACTGCTTATCTCTTGGGTGCCCTTGGTCGTCTGTCGGCACAGCCCTTGTTGCCCACCCTCCAGTTTTTGCCGGAGGGGAAATCCCAACTCCAAGCAGAGAACTTTGCCTGGCAGGTGATCGTAGCTGGGCCGGAGCAGGTGGAGCTCAACAGCCCCATCCGGTTGGGATCCCAGTTTGAAATCATCAATCCCCTCAACCAGCAGGTGGCCTTGGCCGCTCAGCCTCAAGAAAACCTCGGCCTTTTGCAGTACTTTCTCCTGAAAGGTAAGCCGAACCTTTGGCTTTCCTGGTGGGGATCTGACCCGGCTTTGGCAGAGCGCCTCAGCCGCGGCCTTGCCGATCCGCGCACCCGCCTGGCCAACCAACTACAGGGAAACGTGCTCACCGCCTATGCCGCTGCCCCCGATCTCACCCAAGTACAGAGCTGGGATCTCACGCCGGCAGGCTATCGAGTGCGCTACCCCGGTCGCTTCAGTTGGCAGCTTTTGTTGTGGCAATACCGCTATTGGTTAGTGCTGCTGCTGGCCCTTTTGCTGGCAGTAGGAGCCTGGAATACCTACCAACGCTTGGCCCGCCGCCCTGAGTCGCCCACCCTTTCCTAGGGGGGTTGGCAGAGGACTTCCGGTTAAACCAGACTTGAGCCAAGCAAGGACTCCGTCCCACTTGCGCGAATAGGGTTCCACCGTCGCGCAAGGATCCGCCCAAAAGCAGAACCTCCGTCCCACTTGCGCGAATAGGGTTTCCAGCCATGCTCCAGTCCCTCAAATCCTCGCTTTTGCGCACGGGCTACCTTACCCGGCAGCAATTGGCTAAGGCTGAGGAGTATCGCGAAGCAGCTAGTTGCTCCTTGCCTAGGGCTCTTTGGAGCTTGCGAGTCATGCACCCGGGCAAGTTTGTCAACTTGTGTCGCCAGATTCTGGACCGGCCTAGGCTGAGAGACTGGCTGCTCGAGCATCCCCTCGACCTAGAGCTGCCTTGGCTGATCGAGCCTATCGATCTGGTGCCGGTGCGCTTTCTGCCCTGTGGCTGGCTCGACCCGCGAACTGTAGTGGTTGCTACCGAGGAGCCGGGCTTCCCCGCCATTTGGCAGTCTGTGAAACACCTGTGCCCGGAAGCAGAAAAACTCTGGGAGATCCCAGCCACTGAAAAGCAGATCCTGACGGTCATCCTTGAGCGCAAGCTGGCCGCCGAGCTGCTGGGCAGCCGTCTTACCTTAGAGCAGTGGCAGCAGGCTTTGGACATCCGCCGCCGCACTGGATCCAACCTGGGGCAAGTGCTGACCCGTCTGAGCTATCTCTCGACTCCCGAGTATCTCAGCATCCTGGCCCATCTGCTGGGCTATCCTTCCGTCTCGGAGCTGATGGGGACAGGGCTGCTTTACCGCGACGAGAGCTTGAGCCGCCAGTTCGATCCCGAGCTGATGATGCGCCACCTCTTCTACCCCTTGAGCTGGACGGATGAGCACACCCTTACAGTGATGGTCAATGACCCCCTGGACTGGGCGGTGGATGAGCTGCTCTACAGCTGGCGGCCAGGCTTGCGGATTGAAAAGGTGCTGGGCACCGAGCAGGATATCACGCAACTGCTCAGCCAAGACCAGGGATCCCGCTTCAGCCAAGAGGCGGTGTACAAGCTGATGGCCCGCCTGCCGGAGGAATCGGCCTCGCGGGTGTTTACTCCTTCTCAGATTGCAGTGGTCTACGGCCTGCTGCTGCTATTTCTATTGGGGTTGGCCACTGCTCCCTGGACGACTCTAACGATCTTGGTGCTGCTGATCAATCTTTTTTACGTCGCTTCGATCCTGTTCAAACTGCTGCTCAGCCTGGTGGGATCCGCCGATCGCTTCCACCAGATTACCGATGAGGAAGTAGCCGCTTTGGATGATCGCGACTTGCCTATCTATACCATCCTGGTGCCGGTCTACAAAGAACCAGAAGTGATGCCAATTTTGATCAAGTCTCTCTCTAAGCTGGATTACCCCCACGAGCGGTTGGATGTGCTTATTCTGTTGGAGGAAAACGACCGAGACACCATTGAGGCAGCTCGAGCTGCCAAGCCCCCCCGCTACGTGCGCCTGCTGTTGGTGCCCGACAGCAAACCCAAGACCAAGCCCAAAGCCTGTAACTATGGACTGGCCTTTGCCCGCGGCGAATACTTGACCATCTACGACGCCGAAGATATCCCCGACCCCGATCAACTGAAAAAGGCGGTTGTGGCCTTCCAGAAAGGGGATCCCAGCTTGGTTTGCGTCCAGGCTGCCCTTAACTACTTCAACCGCAACGAGAACTTCCTCACCCGCATGTTCACCCTGGAGTATTCCTATTGGTTTGATTACCTTCTGCCGGGTTTGGAAACTCTCAGAATGCCGATCCCCTTGGGTGGCACCAGCAACCACTTTCGCACTGACCGCCTGCGGGAGCTGCAGGGATGGGATCCGTTCAACGTCACTGAAGACGCCGACTTGGGCATCCGCGCCAGCCAGCACGGCTATACCGTGGGCGTGATCAACTCCACCACTTATGAAGAGGCCAACTGCGCTGTTAAAAACTGGATCCGGCAGCGCTCCCGCTGGATCAAAGGCTACATGCAAACTTGGCTGGTCCACAACCGCAACCCCCTGCGCTCCTTGCGCAAGCTGGGCCTCAAAAACTGGCTATCCTACCAATTTTTTATCGGGGGCAGCTTCTTTACCTTTCTCACCAGCCCCATCATGTGGCTGCTGTTTATTTACTGGCTGCTCACCCGCGCCCATTGGCTGCAAAACCTATTTCCCAGTTGGCTGGTTTATCTGGGCTTGTTTAACCTCCTGGTGGGCAACGCCATTGGGATTTACCTGAACCTGGTCGCGGTCTTCCGCCGCGGGTACTACGATCTGGCTTTCTATGCTCTGCTCAACCCCATCTACTGGCAACTGCACTCTATGGCAGCTTACATGGCTCTGTGGCAGCTTTTCACCAAGCCCTTCTACTGGGAAAAGACCATCCACGGCCTGAGCAAGTTTACCCACGCCAAAGTCCAGGAAGCTGCTCATAAAGCAGCCTAGGCTACTGAATCGGTTTCCCAAGCAGTGGCGACGAAGTGAGGCCAGCCAGCACCCCTCAGAAGCTGTAGTCCGAATCTACGATCACAGCACAACCACGGGGGTGGAGACAGCTAGCCATAATCACCTTGACGGAAAAGTTGCCCTCGTAGGGCGCCTGCACGATGGGGAAATCGTCCAACAGTTCATCTGCAGCCACCACCCGACCGCTGGTATCGTAAAGCACTAGATCCACATCGAAGCAATCCTGGTCGCACTGCGCCCAGATGTTTTCACCTCGGTAGAAATAGCCTGTAACTACGGTCGATTGTCCATTAAGAAGCCACAAACTACGGCTCTGAGCCCAAGCGGCAGCGCCCCCAACAACCGTGGCTGCCCCTATTAAGCTTGCCATCAACCAGCCCCGCATCGAAGCCATAAGACTGCCCTCCCTACTGAAAAACGGAGAAAGAATAGATTTTCTACAGGGATCCACCTCAACGCCCACACTCTAGCACCCAGATCCGTTTCTCCCGAATGATTCAGATCACGTTAAGGATCTTAAGAATCTCATGCTGAAAAAAAGGGATCCCGAGTAGAGCAGGGATCCCTCAATTCTGACCAGAAATCCGGCGAAGCTCCCGCATCGGTCTGGCCGACTTCTCATTGCGGCAAATTCAGTTCCCCCCTTCGCCCTAAGGGATCCGTCAAAACACTGCCGGTAGGACCTTTGATTTGAATGGTGCAGCGGCTGCCGGACACTTCAATAACGTTGTAGTTGGGCACCGCCAGCTCCAAAAAGCGCAAGTTGCCCGTCGTTACCCCTGGGATCCCGCTCACCTGGGGATTGGCCGGGTTCACCGGTGCCAAAAAGCCGTTCACAATTAGGAAAGGGAGGCTCGTTGGCACAACTGACTTCCTCGCAACTCCCAGCGAGCTAGAGTTTTCAACGTAAGTCAAACGTATTCATGCCCAGCGTAGTTTAGTGTTCCCTTGATTAGGGTCTCGCCCGGGATCCAAAGTTGGTCCTGGGGTAATCCCTACTTTGAGTCCTCCCCTCTTGACAAGCTAGAGAGGCTAGTCTGCCGCTCATCCCGAGGAAGCTCCACCAAAATGACAGGGATGGAGCTGGTTTCCAACACCGCCTGGGAGGTGGATCCCACCAAAACCTGCTCCCAGCCGCGGTGGCCCCGCTTGCCCATGACGATGTCGGTTACCTGCCGCTCCTGAGCTAGGGTTACGATGGTCTCTGCCAAGGGCCCCGAGGCCAAGCAAAACTGGTGGCGAATGTCCGCCAAAAGACGCTGGGTGAGTTGCCGCAACAGTTCTACCCCTTTCCCCTGCGGCTCATCGGTAACATGCAACACAATCACTTCCCCATCCACCCGCCGCGCCAAATCGGCCACCTTGCGCAGCACGGCTTCGGCCAAAGGGGAGGTGTCCACCGCTGCCAAAAAGCTCACCTTGCCCTGGCTGCCTACCTTGGTGGGATCCACCTCTCCTTTTTCCAAAAGCCGGGGAGCACACACCTGGGTCAGCCAAGCACCCAGGGGGGCCGTGACCAAAATCGACAGAGCCGCCAAAGCCAAAATGATCTCCCCACCGGGGATCCCTTGGGCCAAAGGGATCCCACCAATAGCCGCCTGCACCGTCGCCTTGGCCATGTTGCCCGGTAGCAAAAACAGCCGCTCCCGCCCGTTCCAATTGCTTCCCAGAGTGGAAAGCCACCAACCCAGGCCCCGCCCCAGCAGCAGACTCAAGGTCAAGAGCAGCAAGCCCGGCCAAAACACGGATCCCAGCACCCCCAGATCCAGCGACGCTCCCAGTAGCACAAACAACACGATCTCCGCCACCGTCCAGAGGGCATCGAACCCACCCCGCAGCCGCCGCGCCAAAGGGGCATCCAGCTCAATCAGAAAAAACCCCATGGCCATCACCGCCAGATAGCCGGAAAAATAGGGCCACACCTGCGGCGCCAGCACCAGCCCCAGGGCCATACAGGCAGCCAGCAGCACTTCCTGCACGCTGTTGCGAGTCCAGTTTTGTTGGGTTAGCAGCGACACCAGAACCCGCGCCCCCAGGTAGCCTATGGCTATGCCCAGCAGGATCTCCATCCCCACTTGGAACGGCAGCCACTGCAGCGGCGATAGCTCCAGCCCCAGCAGGCGAACGCTCTCTGCAGAGCCCTGGCCCAAAAAGCTGAGCAACAGGCTAAACCCTAAGAGCAGCAGCACATCGGAAAGGGCGCTGCCGGTCAAAATAGCATCCGGGATCCCCTTGGCCACCCCCCAGCCCAAACTCTTGAGGCGCAACATCCCCGGCACGATCACAGCCGGCGACTCTGCCCCGATCACACAGCCCAGCAGCAAACCGGTAGGCCAGTCCAACCCCAGGATCCCAGTGCTCAACAGGGCCACTGCCACCGCCTCGCAGGCTGCCGGCAAAAACCCCAGCCGCAGGGCTACAGACCCTTGCTGGGCCAGCTTCTCCCGATCCAGCCCCAGGCCCGCCTTCATCAAAATGATCATCACCGCCACCAGCCGCAGATCCCCCGCCGCTGCCAGCACCTCCGGGGATAGGACATCTCCCAGCAAGATCCCCACGAGGATCATCCCCAGCAGGGGGGGCATCCCCAGCCGACCCACGATTTGGCCGACAAAAAAGCCCATCACCAAGATCCACAGCCAACTGCCCAGCATCACCAGATCCTCATCTCCTTGTCGTCAGGGTGTTGAAGGGCAGCCCAGGGAGAAAAAGCCATCCGCGTCAGGAGTGGGAGCACCATCGCGTCCGCAGGGTGGGGCCTCAAACAAAGCCAAAGACCCCTACCCCCTGGACTTGCCCAGAAGTGTAGGAGTCATCAGCCTCAGCTTTTGAGGTTAGAACCCTCTTCCTCTATAGAAAAATTCCAAGTGAGGCGGTTGCGGCGAACTCCATCGCCGGTTGCCGGAGCACTACTCGAAAGCTGACCGGCAACTTACTTGGCACCTAAGATATCACGCTTTGTCTTCCACTGCAATTAAGCGATAGGGGTGATCGGGACACCCAATAGAGCGATAGAAATCGCTGCACACATTGTGGGTGAGGCGGTCACTCATACCCCGGGTTACCTGCTGCACCACTTGATGGGCCACCCGATAAACCAACTTGCGGGGCAGAACCTGCAAAAACCTGGGCAAAGCCAGCCAGATCTCCAGATGAAGAGCCCAGTGAACACGGGTGGTGGGCAGGTCTTTCAGGGATCCCTGTAGCTCCTCCAGCTGGAAATCGGCTTGGCAGCTGACCCGGTAAGGCATTCCTTCATCGCCGGGCAACTCAATCGAGGTCAGACAAAACCGGTAATCTTTATCCGGCCAGATCTTGACCCCAAAACTGGGCTCCAGCTCAAACCCCAGCCCGCCCATGCGGAAAAACTGCAACCTGTAAGTCTCGGCAGACAAAGCTTCCACCTGCAATGGCCTGAAGCACCGCTGGATCCACTGGGCGTGGCCTCTCAGGTAACGGGCCAAGGTCTCCCGATCCGTCTCCAGATCCACTTGTCCACACCGCGTGGCTCGCAAATCCAGGTGGGCTTTGTCCAGAGAGGGATCCAGAAGATCAGGGGCGCCGCCTTCGGAGGACACGGCCCTTTCACTTGGCGGAACGGCGGGCTTGGAGCTGGCGATAGACATCCTTAATATCCACCTGATAATGAGCAAGAGCCACGAGGCAGTGGTACCAGAGATCGGCCATCTCACGGGCCAAAGCCACGCGGTCTTGATCCTTAGCCGCCATCACCACCTCAGCCGTCTCCTCGCCAAGTTTCTTCAAAATGGCATTTTCCCCCTTGGCTAGCAAGCTGCTGGTGTAGGAATCGGGACGGGGATCCGCCTGGCGGGCCTTCACCACAGCAAACACCTGAGACAGAGTATCTGCTGCCGGGATGGGATCCCTTTGATCCCCTGGCAGTGGGCGGAAGAAGCAACTGCGCGCCCCCGTGTGGCAAGCCGCATCTCCCACCTGCTCCACCAAGATCACCAGCGCGTCGCCGTCGCAGTCGTAGCGGATTTGCTTGACCCACTGCACATGACCGGAAGTTTCCCCCTTAGGCCACAGGGCCTGGCGAGACCGGCTCCAGAACCAGGTGCGGCCCGTTTCCAAAGTTTTCTGCAGCGACTCCCGGTTCATCCAGGCCACCATCAGCACCGTCCCATCCAGGTAGTCCTGCACAATGGCCGGGATCAGGCCCTGTTCGTTGTAGCTGAGGCTGCCCAGCCAGGTGATCTCCTCGGGCAGAAGCGATCGAGGGGGATCCGAGGAAGGGTTGAAGGCCAGAGCAGCAACCATAGAGCAGCGACCTGAAAAACCGCATTGAGAACAGGATAACAGAACCAGCCCTCGCCAAGATATCCTTGACAACCTCAGCCAAGGGGTACCAGTTCCCGTGCCGCCAGGGACAGGACCACCTCTTCTCCCTCACCGGCCAGAGTCACCAGCCAGCGGTCGCGGTTTTCACGGGTGAGGACGATCCCCAGCCTCCCCTTAACAGAAGGAGGATACAACAGCCGTACCCACATGCCCGGCTCGAGCTGGACAGCCGACCGCAGGGGATCAGCCGGGTTGCCGAGAATCCGCTTCTCCATTACCCAGGTCGCCCCAGGGTTCTCGGCCCCCCCTTCAGCAGCAGATGTCATGACCTCCCTCAGCACACCTCTCCTAAGCACCACCGGCAGGGTAAACAGCAAACTTAGCCCCCAGGGCTAGAGGCAAGCCGGACTTCTTCGGCCAGGATAGACCCTCTGTTGCGGAATGGCTGTATCGCAGATTACCGACTTAACCCGGAGGTCGGGCTGGGAGCACCGGTGTGGGGTTGGACAGAAGCGCTGGGCAGCAGCTTACGCTCCGGCTTGCGCTCTAGGAGCAAGGCTGACCGTTCCAAGCGCGTATCCACCAGTACCGAGGGAGAGGCCAAGTTAACGCGCTCCAGCAGGCGCTGCAGCAGTTGAGCATCGAGGATGTCCACGCTGTGGGGGGATGTCGCCGTTCCGGCCACCAGGGGGGTGGGGGTGGCTTGAGGAAGGGATCCCTCAGCAACAGGTTCTGACCCATCGCTGGGCTCTTTTAGCACCAATTCCGCCATTGCCTGGGCCACCTCTTGACCATACACCCCATCAGGGCCCGAAGGGAGTAGATCCAGCCGTCCCTGCTGAGCGGCCAAACGGCTCAACCCCAGTTGCACAGCTACCACCGCTGCCCCCCGATCCCCCCGCCTCAACGTGCGTTGGCCGGCCAGAATGCTCTTGAGTTGGGCTTTGGCCGCCTCTTGCTCGCTGCCGGGCAAAAGTTGCACCAGCCCCTCCAGCCGATCTCCCTCAGAGCCAGCCTTGGCCTCGGGAAGGGGATCCCTGGCCCAGAGGCGGTTCATGTCGTAGAGCAAGATGGCATGGGGCACAGGACGGCTGGGCTGGTTGGGACCGGCATGGCCGGTGGCGAGGATCTCCCCTTGGTAGACCAGGGAGGTGCTAAAGCCAGAGTCCAGCAGCACGGCTTCCCGGATCCCGGTTTTGGGCAGCAGACTGGCCAGGATGGCGGCGTTGACGTGGGTTTTGGTAACTCCGATCACCACCCGCTCCTGGTCATCTACCCCAAAGAAAGCTCTGGGGCGAAACTCAGCAGCGCTGGCAAGGCGGAACGAGTTGATCTCCGCCGGAGAGAGGGCATGGCCATCCTTAACCAGCCATAGACCGGCCACAAACAGATCCGTGACATCCGGCATCAACTGGCGGATGTTCTCCAAGTGGGTCATGGTGTCGGGATCAAAGGGCACAAAGCGGAGGCGATCCCTGCCCAGCAGCACCAGCGGCCGGCCGCGGATTGCCTGGTCATCTTCGGGACGACCGGGGATGAAGGTCTTGTGGTTGGCAGCCATCGCCGGCCCCACCATGACGTTGCTGGCGGAGTTGATCCAGGGGATGGAGAAGAAGCTGCCGTTAATGCCAGCATCGGCCTGGTAGCGCTGGACCAACGTCCTGACTTCGTAGCGCCGTTCTGCGTGCACTGTGGCTGCCCGTCCGCCGCGGATGGTGAGCACCCGCACCCCGTCAATGATCTCGTCGGTCAGAGCCAGAGGCTGCGTCACATCCAGCCAGTAGTCGAGGCTGCGGCTGAGGCTAAAGGTGCGGGCGCCAAGAATGGCCTCGGTGAGGCGAAACTGGTTAAAGCGCCGCACCTCCAGCAGGTTGGGCGATTGTCCTGTAAAACCGGGATCCATCGTAAAAGACATCCGGTAACCGGCATGGGCCAGGTATTGCTTCACCCGATCGTCCCGGTTGCCTTCGGGATAGGCAAAGTAGTGGATGGGGTGGCCCAGCTCCTGCTCCAGCTTGGTCTTGCAGTCGAACACTTCCCGCCGCAGACGGGCATCGTCTAGCACCCGCAGATCAGGAGGATGGTTGACGGTATGGGCGGCAAAGTCGATCAGCCCGCTGGCATCCATCTCCCGCATCTGATCCCAGGTGAAGTGATCCTTGCTGGTGGGCACGCCGACAAAGCCGGTTTGCACAAAGTAGGTGGCGGGGTAGTTGTACTCCTTCAAAAGGGGGTAGGCGTTTTCGTACAGGCCCAGGTAAGCGTCGTCAAAAGTGAGCAAAATGGCTTTTTCGGGCAAGGGATCCCCGTCCCGCAGGTGTTTGTACAGTTGGTCGATGTGGATGGGGGTAAGTCCTGCTTGTTTAATGGCCTCAAAGTGTTGCCGCAGCTCCGCCACCGTAGTGTCGAACCAGACCTGTTTGCGTCCGGCCACCACATCGTGGTACATGATGGCGGGCACATAAGAAAGGCTGGCCAAGGGATCCAAAGCAAAGGGATCCCGCTCCAGTTGGGTCTCTAAGGAGATGGGCAAGCGCTGTTGAGCCGCTTTAGCGTGGGCGCGGGGGGCAGGGAGCTCCGCTAGAGGTGGCGATAGCCCTGGCAAGCGGCTGACCCAATCGGGATGAGCAGTTGCCCAGGCTACCAGGGCTCCAGTCCCAAACCCCAGCAGGATCACCAGCAAGCTGAAAAAGTGGAACGACCTAAGGCGAGACTTTGCCGGCGAACGTCGAGGGGGATGGGGAAAGCTCTGTCGTGAAGTGGGTGAGGAGTATGGCTGGGATCCCTTTGTTGACCCAGAGCCTGAGTAGCCTTGGGGTATCGACCCTCCCAAGCGCGTCGGCTGTCGTCGAGATGTCATGGCCTCACTCCCCACTCCCAATTGCAAAAGCTCAGCCCTCGCCGGAACGCCTTTTCCTACCCAAAGCCCACCCCCAGGACAGCAGGAAAAGGCAGCCTTCCAGGCAACGGCAAAACCAACGCCAGCCTACCACCCCATCCTCAGGTTGGGGATAGGGGAGAAATCGCCGCATGCTTTCTACAGGGATCCCTCGTTGAAATTGTTTGAACCAGAACGGCCTGGACGGGTGGCCTGAAAGAACCCAGAACCTCCCAGGAAGCCGCCCGCTACTCAAGGGTGCTTAGCAGATTGGACTCGGCAATGCTGACGATCTTGCCTCCCATTTGGGTGATCCGTTTCACTTCTTGGGAAAGGCGGCTGAAGGGCACTTTGTACTCGACAACGCTTCTGCGCACGCCTCCTCCCACAAGGCCGGATACCTTGATGGTGAAGATTTTATCGCTATTCGGCAGCCCTCCTTCTGAGCTGCTGGCCTGAGCGACCTCTGGTTCTGGGGCCGATGCCGCTTGAGGCGCGGTAGCAGCGCTCTCCCGCTCTAGGAGCAGCCTCCAACTGCGGGGATAGGCGGGGGCCAGACGATAGACCACTTTGTAGGACCCGGTCGCGTGGTCATCCTCGGACTCCACCTTCACCACAGTTCCCGCTGGAATGTCCAGCTTGGCCCCCTTAGACATGACTTTAATTCCCGGCCAATTGGTGGGCACATCCGTCAGCAGCTCGACCTCAAAGGCTTGATCCCCCAACAACAACTTGGCCATCTCAACAACTCCGTTTTGCTCAGCATTCAGTGGCGGGAGAGCCGCCCACAACCACAGCTTCATCGTCAAACATTCTACCGTTGCCAGGTGCCCACCAGAAACCTCCTGCAGGCAGGGGCTAAACTGCTGCCTCAAAAGGATTTGAGCTGCGCTCGATCTGAGTGGACAATTTGGGGATCACCTGCAGCTTGAACTGCTGTTCGAAGACTTTTTTCTTCTCGTTCAAGCTCCACAGCTCCAAGGCGCAGTCATCATTGGGATGCCTGGGATCCAAAATCAACTCCATGCGGCGGGGGCCTTCTCCCAAGAGCTGAAAACGGCAGTGCAGCGCTTGGATGGCTTGCAGACGGCGGCGATCCAGGGCACAAGCCATGCGCAGCAAGGGGCTCAGTTCCAAGACGATTTGGCGATCCCGTTCGTCGGTGAGGCGCTGAAAGTTTTCGTGCTTCTTCTTGGGAGGCGATTTGCGGTGGTAGCGGGCCAAGTTGGCGATCACTTCCACCTCTTCTTCATTGAAGCCCAACAGTTCCCCATGGCGAATCAGGTAGTAGGAGTGTTTGTGGTGGGCGGCATGGCTGATAAAGTGGCCGCAGTTGTGCAGCATGGCCGCTGACCAGAGGAGGGCCCGCTCGCGGGATCCCCAACCATGCAACAGGCCGCGGGTCTGGTCGAAGAGGCTGAGGGCAAATTCGGCCACCCGTTCGGCATAGGGCAGCTCCACCTGATATTTTTCCGCCAGCTTGAGCACACTGCGCCGCCGCACCGAGCTGTGGTAGCGCAGCCGATCCTCAATCAAGCCTTGGCCGATCATCCAATCCACGATCAGCCCTTCCCGCAAAGCCCGTTCGCAAAATTGAACCCGCTCTACCCCCAGCAGGCTCATCACTTCCTCTAGGATCAGGGCGCCGGCCAGGATGATCTCCCCCCGTCTTTCCCCTAGACCGGGAAGTTTTTGCCGTTCGGCCACCGTCAGGGATCGCAGCTCTTTGATGTAGCCGCGCAAGGCTTCCAAGCTGAACTCATACCCCTGCAGGCGACTGGGGGGAGCGCCCAAACGACGGCGGGCATCCCACTGGGCCAGGCTCTCGACGGTGCCAGAGGTGCCCACCAAAGGCAGGGATCCCTGTTGTTGTGAAGATGCGACGATCCGTTTCATCTGCTCAATGGGGGATTCCAGCATGCCGCGGATGTGCTGGCGCAGGGCTTGCAGTTCGCCAGAAGCGGGCGGATCGTGGTGCAAAAAAGCCTGGGTTAGACGCACAGCTCCCACCTTGATGCTGCGCAGAAACTCCGGCTCTTGGCCGTTGCCCAAGATCAGCTCGGTGGAGCCACCGCCGATATCCACCACCGCGTGCATCCGGTTGTGGAACTCCATCGCCGAGAGCACTCCCAGATAAATGCGGCGGGCCTCTTCCTGCCCCGAGATCAACTCCACCCGCAGGCCCAGCTCCCGTTCAATCCGCTTCAAAAACTCCGGCCCATTGGGGGCCTCGCGCACAGCACTGGTGGCCACCGCAACAATGGAATGCACCTGAAAGCTCTCGGCAATGCGGCAAAATCGTTCCAGGGCCACTCGGGCCCGCTCCATGGCTGCAGGCGTGAGGGCACCCGTCTGGTTGCAGTATTCCCCCAGCCGCACGGTGGCTTTTTCGCGGGAGATGATGGTGAAGCTGGGGATACGGGGATTGATGCGCACCACCACCATGTGGAGAGAGTTGCTGCCCACATCGATGGCCGCCAGAACGGGGGCAGCCCAAGATTCAGGACGAGAAGCCGGGCCGGTTTCGGAAACTGGGGGAGCAGAGGCGACAGGGCATTCCGTGAAGTCGGTGCGCGAAGAGATCATGGCTCGGGTGTGGGGGTCAACCCCTTTAGGATACTGTGTACTTTCCCCCCTTGTTCCGGGCCCAGTTGTCAGGTTTGCGATTGACTCGGCAAACAGGGGAATTGATTAGCTGGGGATCCCTGCCGCTCTCGCCCCAGCCTAAGATAGGGACACAGTATTTGATTTGTTTGTTTCAAAGTAGGTTCCGATGTCTCAGCCAGCCGAATCACCTCAGAAGGCCAACAGCACCCTCAAACTGCTGCGCACTCACGAGTCTCCCCAACTGGAGCGCATCCGCCACACCACTTCCCATGTCCTGGCTATGGCGGTGCAAAAGCTGTTTCCCAAGGCCCAGGTGACCATCGGCCCCACAACCGACTACGGCTTCTACTACGATTTTGACCATCCCGAGCCCTTCACGCCGGAAGATCTGGATCGCATCAAAAAAGAGATGCAGGCAATCATCAAAAAAGGTTTGCCGGTGATCCGCGAGGAGGTGAGCCGTGAAGAGGCCAGGCGCCGCATCGAAGCCCTCGGCGAACCCTACAAGCTGGAGATCTTAGACAGCATTCCCGAAGGGGAGGTCATCAGCATTTACCACTTGGGGGATGAATGGTGGGATCTCTGTGCTGGCCCCCACGTGGAAAACACCCGAGATCTCAACCCCAGAGCCTTTGATTTGCTCAGTGTGGCCGGCGCTTATTGGCGGGGGGATGAAACCAAGCCGCAGCTCCAACGCATCTACGGCACCGCCTGGGAGACCCCAGAGGAGCTGAAGGAATACAAGCGGCGGCTGGAAGAAGCCAAACGGCGGGATCACCGCAAGCTGGGCAAAGAACTGGGCCTATTTTTGTTTTCGGATGAGGTGGGGCCGGGCTTGCCCCTTTGGACTCCGAAAGGAACTACCCTACGCTGGGTGCTGGAGGATTTTCTCAAGCAGGAGCAGCTCAAGCGGGGCTACCTGCCGGTGGTTACCCCTCATATTGCCCGTGTGGACTTGTTCAAGATCTCCGGCCACTGGCAAAAGTACCGGGAAGATATGTTCCCCATGATGGCGGAGAATGAGCAGGATCGCGCAGCCGAACAGGGCTTTGTCATGAAGCCGATGAACTGTCCTTTTCACATCCAAATCTACAAATCCGAGCTGCGATCCTACCGCGATTTGCCCCTACGATATGCCGAATTCGGCACCGTCTATCGCTATGAGCAATCGGGGGAATTGGGAGGTCTGACGCGAGTGCGTGGCTTCACGGTGGACGATGCCCACCTGTTTGTCCGGCCCGATCAATTGGAGGAGGAGTTTCTCAAGGTTGTCGATCTCATTTTGGTGGTTTTCGATAAGCTCAAGCTCAAGGATTTTCGCGCCCGCCTCAGCTTCCGCGATCCCAAGTCGGACAAATATCTGGGATCCCCCGAAGATTGGGACAAAGCCGAAAATGCCATCCGTCGCGCTGTGGAGAAGTTGTCGATGCCCCACTTTGAAGGGATCGGAGAGGCAGCCTTCTATGGGCCGAAGCTGGATTTTATTTTCCGCGACGCGCTGGATCGGGAGTGGCAACTGGGCACGGTTCAGGTGGACTACCAAAACCCACAGCGCTTTGATCTGCAATACGTAGCTGAGGATGGATCCCGGCAGCGTCCGGTGATGATTCACCGTGCTCCCTTTGGCTCGCTGGAACGACTCATCGGCATTCTCATCGAAGAATACGCTGGGGATTTTCCCTTCTGGCTGGCCCCGGAACAGGTGCGCATTTTGCCCGTTTCCGATCAGTATTTGGGCTATGCCACCCAAGTGCGGGATCAACTGCGAGAACACGGGATCCGCGTCCACATCGATGCCGACAGCGATCGTTTGCCCAAAAAAATCCGCAATGCCGAGAAGGCCCGGATCCCCTTCATGCTGATCGTGGGGGAACAGGAACAAGCGGCAGGAACGGTGAGCGTGCGCCAGCGCCATGGACAGGAGCTGGGATCCCTGACGGTGGCAGATTTCCTAGCCCAGCTACAGGCACTTGACTAGCCCGAGCATTCGGGATCCCCGGCTTGCGGCAATTGGGTTTTCAGAACTTGGAGCTCAAGAAAGAGCCTGAGTTTCCCTTTCTCAAGGGAAGCCAAGGGGGCTCATTGAAATCAGGGTTTGGCCGACAACCCACCATGTTCTCTAGGGATTTTCTGGAGAGGATCCTGCAACGCTTTAGGAGCTGACGGCTAAATCGATCTGTCGCCGAATGGATTGGCCGTTACTTTGGTGAATTGATTGATAGTTACTTTGAATTGCAGTGAAATAGCCTGTCGATCTAAGCTCCTCATCTCCCGCTCTGCGATTGTAGATAACAGCACTATGAATTGTAGCTTTTACTACAGTATTAGCTTCTCTATTGGAGATAGGCTTTTGTGCATTCAAAGTCTGACCGCAGAGTGATGACTCAAGGATAGGATCCCATGCCCAAAACGCTGTTTAAAGTTGACCTGACTAAGCCAATGGATCAACAGGATCTACCGGGTCACAACCGCTGGCATCCTGATATTCCCGCTGTGGTTTCTGTAAACCCTGGCGAGGTATTCCGAATTGAGTGTAAAGACTGGACGGATGGGCAAATCAAAAACAACGATGATCCTTCCGACATTGAGCAGGTTGACCTAAGCGTTGTCCATGTTTTGAGTGGGCCTATTTGGGTTAACGGCGCCCAGCCTGGAGATATCCTGGTTGTCGATCTGTTAGACATTGGGCCACTGCCGGGAGACGAGTGGGGGTTTACAGGTATTTTTGCCAAAGAAAATGGAGGGGGATTCCTCACCGATCATTTTCCCAACGCGGCCAAAGCCATCTGGGATTTTCAAGGCATTTACACCACTTCCAGACACATTCCCCATGTGCGCTTTGCCGGCATCATTCACCCCGGCCTCATTGGCTGTGCCCCATCTCACGAGTTGCTGGCGGCTTGGAATAAGCGGGAAGCTGAGCTGGTCGCTTCGGCTCCCGATTTGCGCACTTACGGCGCGGGGCTATCCGGCAATCAGCCTGTGCTGGCCGCCTTGCCCAATCCCAAGAACGCAATTTTGGGAACTTTGCCCAAGTCAGAGTATGAGCGGGTTGCTGCTGAAGCGGCTCGGACGGTGCCCCCGCGAGAGCACGGCGGTAATTGCGATATTAAAAACCTGTCTAAAGGAACACGGATCTACTTCCCGGTTTACGTGGAGGGTGCCAAGCTGTCGATGGGAGATATTCACTTCTCGCAAGGGGATGGGGAGATCTCTTTTTGTGGCGCTATTGAGATGTCGGGCTACATCGATCTCCACGTCGATCTAATCAAGGGTGGTGTTGAGAAGTACGGATTGGTTAACCCCATTTTTAAGCCCGGCCCTGTTGAGCCACGTTACTCGGAATACCTTGTGTTTGAGGGCATTTCTGTGGACGAGCTTACAGGTAAGCAGCATTATATGGATGTTCACATTGCCTATCGACGCGCCTGCTTAAATGCCATCGAATATCTGAAAAAATTCGGCTTTACGGGAGAACAAGCTTATCTGCTGCTCAGTTCTGCACCGGTGGAGGGCAGAGTGAGTGGGATCGTCGATATTCCCAATGCTTGCTGTACGGTGGCTGTTCCTACGCAAATCTTCGACATAGATATTCTCCCTAGGTGAATGTTATCCGATGCCTCGTTCAAGGGGGTGGAATAGGAAGATGCCGCTGTATGAGTTTAAGTGTCAAACCTGTGGGGAGTTTGAGGTATGGCGGCCCTTATCTCAATATCGAGATCCGGCCTATTGTCCTTCTTGCAATCAGGAAGGGAAACGTCTCATTTCAGTTCCCATGGTTCAGCTTTCCAGCTCTTTGCCTATTTCAAAGGGGGGAAGAGAACCCAAACTGATCAAGCGTGAACAGCACTCAAATTCTGATCCAAACTCGCCAAAATATCGCTCCCAATCTTGTGGGCGACCTTGGATGTTGCACCATTAGTTATTAGACATAGTTGTTTCAGGCTAGGGTAAGACGCCTGGGCTATTGAAAAAAGCCTTCTGGCCCCGTGCATTATTGCTCCGCAGCGCTATTGCTATGCCTACGGCACCCTGACGGGAACCGCAACGCTGACGCGACGATGCGACGACGTAACGACGTGACCAACGTTTTAGGTGTGGGTGCAGTGTCCCAGTTTGAATCGAAATGACCATAGTGCTTAGAAAAAGAGAGACTCTCACAATACCCCCAGAAATGCTTTCCTCTGGCATGGCAGTTCACAACCTATGCTGGAAAAGGCGTTCAAGAAGCACCTCATGAGTGGGCCTGATCCTTCTTTGGCAGAGGGATCCCATCGCAGCGATATTGCCCTTCGCTTGCAGGGGATCACCAAGCGTTATCCTCTGGTGTTGGCCAACGACCACATCGATCTGGAGGTGCGTTGGGGAGAGATTCTGGCGCTGATGGGGGAGAACGGGGCGGGCAAGTCTACCCTGATGAAGATCGTCTATGGGTTGGTCAGCCCGGACGAGGGATCCATTCAAGTGGATGGGCAACCGGCCAAAATTCACAGTCCCGCCGATGCCATTCGGTTGGGAATTGGGATGGTGCATCAACACTTTATGTTGGTGGATCCCTTGACGGTTATGGAAAACGTGGTTCTTGGGGCTGAACCCGGCCATCTTTTTCAGGTCGATTTCCGTCGGGCCAGGGCTGAGGTGGCTCAGTTGATTGCCGAGATGGGCTTCCATCTGGATCCCGACGCCAGAGTGGAGGATCTGCCGGTAGGCCTACAGCAGCGGGTGGAGATCTTGAAAATGCTCTACCGCAAGGCCCGCATCTTGATTTTGGATGAGCCGACGGCAGTGTTGACTCCGCAGGAGGCAGGCGAGCTGTTTGCGTTTTTGCGCCGCTTTGCCCGGCGGGGGGGAGCTGTCATTTTCATCAGCCACAAGCTGAAGGAGGTAATGCAACTGGCCGACCGCGTCACCGTCATTCGGGATGGCAAGGTGGTGGCGACGTTGCCCACTGCCCAAACCGATGCCCAGGAACTGGCGCGGCTGATGGTGGGGCGGGAAGTCAGTCTGACCGTTGAAAAAAAGGCCGCTACCCCTGGGGAGGTGTTGCTGGATGTGCGAGATCTGTGGGTGGATATACCGGGGCGGAAGCCGGCGGTGGCGGGGGCGAGCTTCCAGGTACGTGCCGGCGAGATTGTGGGCCTTGCCGGTGTGGAGGGAAACGGCCAAACGGAATTGGTGGAGGCGATCACCGGCTTGAGAAGCTACCGCGGCCAAATTCGCTATGGAGCCGGATCCCTGTCTGCTTCGGCCCGACAGGTGCGTTGCTGGGGTCTGAGTCATATCCCCGAAGATCGCAATGTGAGAGGTTTGGTGCTGGATTTCCCCACCCGCGACAACCTGATCCTGGGGGATCACCATCAAAAGCCGTATACCGGCTGGTTGGGATTTTTTCGGGAAGAGGCCATTGACCAACATGCCCGCCAGGTGGTGGAGAGCTTCGACGTTCGCCCCCGCAGCATTTCCCTGACGGCCCGCCGCTATTCTGGGGGCAATGCCCAGAAGATCGTTGTGGGACGGGAGCTTTCCTGTGGATCCAAAGTGCTGGTGGCTGCCCAGCCGACGCGGGGGGTGGATGTGGGGGCCATCGAGGCCATTCATCGCCGCATCCTGCAGGCACGGGATCAGGGCATGGGGGTGCTGCTGGTATCGGCGGATTTGAATGAGGTGATCAGCTTGTCGGATCGCATTTTGGTGATCCATGAGGGCCGCCTAGTAGGAGAACTCAGGCCTGAAGAGGCCACCGAAGAGCGGATCGGGCTGCTGATGGGCGGGATCCAGCATTAGACGAGGCTGGGGGCAGCTTGAGAAGACCCTGCCGCCCGTTCTTGGGCTAGGGCTGCTCGCCGTTGCTCCAACTCTTGAGGAGAGATGCGCCCATAGGTCACGCTCATCTCGGCCAGCCGCTGGATCATGTCCTGCCGCAGCATCTCTTCGCGGTAGCGCCAGGCCCAGTTGTTCTCGGTGGTGCCGGGGAAGTTCATGCGCGCCTCTGCCCCCAGCCCCATCACATCCTGCAGGGGAATGATGGCCAGGTCGGCTACGGAAGAAAGGGCCAAGCGGATCAGATCCCAATGGATGCCCCCGGATCCCTGGCAGCCCAAATAGCGCAGCAGGTTTTGTTTTTCCCACTCCGAGCGATCCGGGTCATGAAACCAACCCACCACCGTGTTGTTGTCGTGGGTGCCGGTGTAAACGACAAAGTTGCGCTCATAGGCATGGGGCAAATAGGGGTTATCGGGCCCAGAGCCGAAGGCAAAGAGCAACACCTTCATGCCGGGCAAGCCAAATTGATCCCGCAGTTGCAACACCTCGGGCGTAATGTCTCCCAGATCTTCGGCAATCACCGGGATTTCCCCCAGCTTGTCGGCCAGGGCCTGAAAGAAATCTGCTCCCGGCCCTTTTTGCCACTCCCCTTCCACAGCCGTTTCCGCATCGCCCGGAATGGCCCAGTAGCTCTCGAAGCCGCGAAAGTGGTCGATGCGCACACAATCCACTTGCTTGAGAATGGCCTGCATGCGTTTGATCCACCAGTCGTAGCCACGGGCCTTGAGCACTTCCCAGTTGTAGAGGGGGTTGCCCCAGCGCTGCCCGGTGGGGCTGAAATAGTCCGGCGGCACACCGGCTACTTGTAAAGGCCGTCCCTGTTCATCCAGGTGAAACAGCTCCCGGTTGGCCCACACGTCGGCACTGTTGGGGGCAACATAGATGGGCACATCCCCGATGAGCTGCACTTGATGCCGATGGGCATACTCCCTCAAGGATCCCCACTGCTGGGCGAACAGATACTGCCAAAACATCTGCTCGGTAATGGCATCGGCATAGCGGTCGCGAGCCTCTTGCAGGGCCGGCGGATCCCGTCGCACCAAGGCCGGATCCCATTGGTTCCACTCTTGCTCGCCGTACACATCCTTGAGGGCCATGAACAGGGCATAGTCGGGCAACCAATCGGCTTCGGCAGCACAATAGGCTTGGAAGGCTTCCCAGTCGGCGGCGGACGCTTTTTCTTTGAAGGTTGCCCAGGCGCGGTGCAGCAGGCCCAGCTTGAAGGGGATCACGGTTTCGTAGTCCACCCGCTCGGCAGACCCGGCTTGGATCGTTGGCCATTGGGGCAGATCCTGCCAACTGTTGGGATCCAGCCAACCGGCCCCCACCAATAGCTCCGGGCTGATGAGAAGCGGGTTGCCGGCAATGGAGGAAAAGCTCATGTAGGGGGAGTTGCCCCAGCCGGTCGGCCCAAGAGGAAGAACCTGCCAGAGGCGTTGGCCGCTCTCCACCAGAAAGTCCACAAAGCGATAAGCCGATGGCCCCAGATCGCCGATACCAAATGGCCCCGGTAGCGAGGTGGGGTGCAGGAGGATCCCACTGAGTCTGCCCATGCGCATGGCCAAGCCCTTTTGCCCTAGGTGGTTTCACCGCCTATGCTGTCACTTCTGGAGCCACGGTGGACAGCTCCAGACAAGACAAAATTAGAACAAAGTTAAAAAATGAGCAGGATCCAAGGCCAAGACGCGCTTTTCCCTCTGGCCAGGGGATCCCGTCAGGGCGTCTCAGGAGCAGGGCAGGCTTGGGCATACCAGTCGTAGAGGCCATCACCGGTGGTGAGCCAAGTCTGAGGGCGAGATTGGATGTGCTGCAAGGCTTTTTTCAGGGATCCCATCCGCAGAGGCTGCCCGACAATGAAAGGATGTAGGCCGATGGCCATGACGCGGGGGGAGCGTTCCCCATCTTGCCACAGTTGATCAAACTGGTCGATGAGGGCTTGGGCAAAGGCTTCTGCCGGCAGGCGGGCGCTGAGGCAGAGGCTGATGTCGTTGGCCTCTAGAGTGTAGGGGATCCCCAAGAGAGGGCCGGCGGCAGTCTGCAGCCAGTAGGGTTGGTCGTCGTTTACCCAGTCGGTGGTGTAGCGGATCCCGGCAGCCTTGAGCAGGTCAAAGGTGTTCTCGCTAACGGAAAACCCCGGCGTCAGCCAGCCCCAGGGTCGGGATCCCGACACCTTCTCCAAAAGGGACAAACTGCGCTCAATGAGCTCCTGTTCGACGTCACGGGCCAGGCCGCTGTGGCCGGTGGAGTTGTTCCAGCCGTGGGCCAGCACCGACCAGCCGTATTGGCGGATCCCTTCGATGATGGGGGGGTAAAGATCCACCATTTCCGCATTCAAGGCCGCCGTCACCGGGATCCCCAGCTCGGCAAACAGCTCAAACAAGCGCCAAATGCCCACCCGATTGCCATAGTCCCGCCAGCCATAGTTGGCGATCTCAGGGGAGCTGGTGAGATGGGGTTGAATGGCCGTGCCCAGCTTGCCAAAAGTGAAGTGCTCGATGTTCATCACCACGTACACAGCCACCCGCGCCCGATGCGGTAGGCTCGGCAGATTTCGGCTGGGCAGAGCTGAGTAGGCAGGGGGCAGCATGTCCGCTCTCCAAAGCTTTGATGCTCACCAAGGGGGCAGGCTAGTCCTTTGATTTTCCTGAGGTCAAGGCCCGATGGCAAGCCTGCACTTCTGGAAGGGTGAATAGGCGACGAAAGGCGATCCCTGCCTCTCGGTAGCGGTCTTCTGCCCCTTCCAGCCGATCCACCAAAGCCAGGATCCCTTCCGCCCGGTAGCCGGCTGCCCGCACCCGCTCTACAGCTTTGAGGGTCGAGCCGCCGGTGGTGACGACATCTTCCAAGATCCAAACCCGGCTGCCCGCCGGCAGTTCTGGCCCCTCGATCCAGGCCTGCGTACCGTGCCCCTTGGGCTCTTTGCGCACGATCAAGGCGGGTAGGTTGGCGGGTTCAGCATGCAGAGAGGCCAAACTCACCGCCGTCACCAGGGGATCTGCCCCCAGCGTCATTCCGGCCACTGCCTCGGTTTCGGGCGGCAACAGTCGGTGCAGCAGGGATCCCACCCAATAAGCTCCTTGGGGGTGAAGGGTAACCGGTTTGCAGTTGATGTAGTAGGGGCTCTTCTGTCCAGAAGTGAGGGTAAAGGAGCCTTCTCGGTAAGCCAGTTGGGCCAGGAGATATAGCAGTTTCTCCCGCGCTTCCTCTGGGGAAAGGGTCAGGGGAGAGCAATCGAGAAGCAACACAACGGGGATCCTCTTGGTTCAATGGCTGGCAAGAAAGATCACTCAGGACATTTCATTATGCGGCAAATCTCCACCGAATCCAATCTCCCGTTTTTCGGCTTCACGGGAGGGATCCCTGTCACGCAAAAGATACGCCTGTGTTGGCTGGGGTCGATGTTGCTAAAAAAAGCTGTAGCCTGCTGGATACCTGAAAATCTGTTCAAACAACCACCTGGGGCATCATTTGCTCAACCAACAGAAGCAACGTGTTGGCAACAGAAGATGGCTCTTGAGCATTCAAAGTGGTGTGGGGAATCGCGCCATCTTGATTCCCCAAAATTAACAAAATGTCTTCTGGATCCCAGGCATTGGGTTGATCGACGTGAGTGATCCCAATCACGCAGGGGGCACTTGTCCTGGCTTTCATAAAAGATTGAATAGCTTGGGCGTTGCGAAATTGGCCCGGCAGGTGCGCGGGCACCAGAAGAACATAGCCGTGGGCACGCTTAATCAAAATATCCCACATAAAGTTAAAGCGAGACTGGCCGGGAGTGCCGTAGAGATGCAGCCACATCTCTTCTTCCTCCTCTCCAATTCTCAAGCGGCCGAAGTCCATGCTTACCGTCGTGGTTTTCTTCAGCTCTGCCACCTCGTCGGTTGCTTTGCAATCGGTGTCTACTACCTCAATCTCGCTAATCGTGCGAATAAAGGTAGACTTTCCAGCTCCCACCGGCCCTGTTACAACAATTCGCAAGATATTTCCCATAAACTGGCCTCAGACTAAGCTCTAGCGACAAAGCTGAATAAAACTCGGGGGAGTGCACCGATGTGCCGCACGGGAGGTAAAGCTATCTCCAGGTTGCTTCTAAGATAATCTAAAAAAGATACCAACGCCAGCTCTGCTCCAGAGGGATCCCAGAAACTCAAGCACCTCAGCCCAAGAAGGTAGAGAAATTAAGCAAGTAGAGTAAGCAAGAGCCCACTCTAACTCAAACAACTCAAATTAAACTGTTGGCACCATTGGCAATTAACCGTTTGAATAAAGCCTCGCTCATGCCTGTTTCCTGTTGCACTGCATTGTAGGCCACCTCAAGGTAAGCTTGCTCAATAAAGGAGAGGTCAATCATACAGACCTTGCTCAAGCTGGTGCGCAACTGCTCAGGCTTGCCTTCTTTCACCAACCGCCGACTGACCTCCTGCACAACTGTGGCCATAGCAGGCACAACATGTTGAGGGCCGATGCCAACGCGCACATGAACTATGCCAATCTTCCAGCGCCGCTCAGCGTATTGTGGCCCCCAGTTATCCATGCCCGTGAACATTTCCTTGAACCAGTCAGCAAAAGTTTGGCCCAGCCGCTGCCGGTTGTGCTTGGCTATCACTGCCGCCATTTCGGCATCGCGATCCAGATAGCCGTAAAAGGCGTTTGACATTTCCGCCGCGATACTGCCGCCCCAGTCAGCACTTTGCTGCAAAATTTTCTTGTCATCATCTGTGAATTGCGTGCGTGAGATCAGGACTTGGAGCAGCTCAGAAGGTTTAATGGCCATACTTCCCTCAACGTCAGGACAGAATCAAAAACTTAGCCTCCACATTTGATTTTCTTACTTCATTGCCTCTGCAATGCTTGCCGCGACTCGCTTAATTTCCAAAAAGAGCAAGCCTTGCTTGACTTCATGGCTGGCAATTGTCAGCAAGACGGCATCGGGGCCACAACTGGTTAAAACCCCGTATCCTTTTTCCCCCTGTACAAAAACCCTCTCTATGGCTCCGCGCCCTAGCTCTCTCCCAATCCGTTCGCCCAAAGAAAGCATGGCAGCCGACATAGCAGAGGTTCTCTCTTCATCCATACCCACAGGCAGTGTGGAAGCTAAAGGTAGCCCGTCGGGGGTGACCACTGCTGCTCCCTGGACTTCCGGTGTGTTGGCAACATAGCTCTGGAGGATCGCCTGCAAAGAGGACAGATTAGCCATCCTACATCTCCCTGCTGATTCACTATTTCTAATGTTTCTACCCGAAAACCGAAAACATGACTGCAAATATCCCTATGCTTTTATTTTTCGCGCATGCCCTTGAGGAGGGTGGCTAATCGACTGACCAGAGAAGGCTTGACCGGGCCGCTCTCATCCTGAAAACCGGGCACCCTTGCCCCCAGCCTCTCCCTCACTTGCTCAGGATTCACCCCCTCAGCCACTGACTTGGACAGCTCCAAGTGACCAGACCGAGCCAGAACCGTTGGCCCCTCACAGGGACTGATCAACCCCAGCTTCGCCAGACGGGCACAGGCATAGCGCACCTCCAGCAGGTCTGCCCCCAGTGCTTGAGCCAAAGCCGTCAGCTTGCGGGAAGGCGACACCTGCTCTAGGATCCCCCACTCCAGCGCAGAAAGCTTGAACAGAGGCAGTTCGGTGCTGGTACGCCAAAAGCAGCTATCAGGCTCTGGCAGGTCTTTTTCGGGGCGCTGGTCTAGCTTGAGCTGCTGCAGGGCTTCCAGGACGGCAGCGGTGGCGCCTTTGCTCAGGCCGGTCATTTCTCGGTAGGGCATGGGCACGTTGGGCAGGAAGCTGAACTGGCCGGATTCGAGGGCAAAGAGGCTGTAGAGGCCGGTTTGCAGTTGATGGCGGAAGAGCTTGGCCAGGGCTGCTGGGGTAATCAACCCTTGCCGCTGCAAGCAACGCCCCAGAGGCTCTTCCGAGCCGCAAAAGGAAGCCAGCTTCTCGACCACCCGCTCGCTCACCAAGCCGGAATGGGCCAGCAAGCTCTCCAGGCGGTGTTCTTCCTGAGGTGGTAGGGCAGCAATGACCCGACCCTGATAAAACCAGATCCTGTAGATGCCGCCGGGCGCCCAGATACAGAGCTGTCCTGTTTTGCTGCCTCTCTCGATCAGCTGCAACAGATCGGGCAAGGAAAATTCTTGGAGGTCTCCAACTATGGCCATAAGAACTCTCTATGAACCTCGCTTCGATGGAATGGGTAAAAAATCAATGCTTCAGTGATTTTTTGGACATCCCTATTCTTGTACATGTACTCTCGGACAACAACCGTGTATCAACGGCTGTGTTCTTTGTAGCTAGGTACTCTGCGCGCCAGCAGTTACACTTACTATCCGGGAAAATCTATCAAGGAATACAATTAGGCAGCACTCGGAAGCCCTTCACAGAAGAGTTCTAGTTTCCTTTGTTTCAGCTTTGTGTTGGATCATGTCGCTTCGTAAGATAGAACTCCTATTTTTGCTTTCTCTGTGAGCGGAAGTTAGAGAAAAGTTATAGACCCTTCCAAGTTCTTTACAAAGCCAGAAGAAAGCCAGAAGATTGTTTTTTTCCGTTAGGTTTGCCTCACTTTTCGCGCATGCCCTTGAGGAGGGTGGCTAATCGACTGACCAGAGAAGGCTTGACGGGGCCGCCCTCATCCTGGAGACCAGGCACCCTTGCCCCCAGCCTCTCCCTCACCGGCTCGGGATTCACCTCCTCAGCAATCGACTTGGACAGCTCCCAGTGACCAGACCGAGCCAGAACCGTTGGCCCCTCACAGGGACTGATCAACCCCAGCTTGGCCAGACGGGCACAGGCATAGCGCACCTCCAGCAGGTCTGCCCCCAGTGCTTGAGCCAAAGCCGTCAGCTTGCGAGAAGGCGACACCTGCTCCAGGATCCCCCACTCCAGCGCAGAAAGCTTGAACAGAGGCAGTTCGGTGCTGGTACGCCAAAAGCAGCTATCAGGCTCTGGCAGGTCTTTTTCGGGGCGCTGCTCCAGCTTGAGCTGCTGCAGGGCTTCCAGGACGGCAGCGGTGGCGCCTTTGCTCAGGCCGGTCATTTCTCGGTAGGGCATGGGCACATTGGGCAAAAAGCTGAACTGGCCGGATTCGAGGGCGAAGAGGCTGTAGAGGCCGGTTTGCAGTTGATGGCGAAAGAGCTTGGCCAAATCTACGGGCGAGATCAACCCTTGCCGCTGCAGGCAACGCCCCAGAGGCTCCTCCAAGCCCCTAGCGACCAACTGGCTGACCACCTGCTCGTCCACCAAGCCAAAGCGCGTCAGCAGGCTTTCCAAACGATGCTTTTCTTCAGGGGTGAGGGCGGCGACCACCCGACCTTGGTAAAACCAAATCCGCTGAATGCCATTGGGTGCCCAGATGGATAATTGCCCTGCTTTCTTACCCTTTTCCATTAAATGCAACAGGTCGCATAAGGAAAATTCCTGAAGATCTCCAAGCATCGCCATACTTTTGCTCCCTTCACCGCTGCAAGATGCGCTTTCCCAGTATTTTCACGGTTTTTGCTTTGCTAAGCAAGAAACCAGAAGATGCGCTTACAGCTTGGTTTCGGCCTAATCTTACAACCAAATCCTCAAAAGTTAAAGCGGATTAATCTTTTTAATCAAATGTAATCGAAGTTGCCGAATTTTTGGCTTGGACGCAGCGGAAATTGTGTCAGAAGCTCGGTAAAACCTCGGAAGACTTAACGATCGATACTTAGTCATTCGTAATTTTTAACACTTTTTTAGCTGCGGCTACTCGAAGATCTACGGGGTACAAAAGTTCGCCTCAAGAGGAGTGAATTGAGGATTACACTGAGGGAACTCAAGGCCATGAGACCCCCAGCGATTGCCGGGCTAAGCCCAATGCCAAAGGGGGGTAGGAGCACGCCTGCTGCCACTGGGATCCCCACCAGGTTGTAGCCAAAGGCCCAGAGGAGGTTCTGCTGGATCTTGCGGAAGGTGGCGCTGCTGAGGCGGATAGCTTCCACCACATCCCAGAGGCGGTTGCGCATGAGGATGATATCGGCGGTTTCTAAGGCCGCATCAGTGGCTGAGTGCAGGGCGATGCCCACATCGGCTTGGGCCAAAGCCGGAGCGTCGTTAATGCCATCTCCCACCATGGCAACTCTCTGGCCTTGGGTCTGCAGGTCGCGGATGACTTGAGCTTTGTCTGCCGGGTGAACCTGGGCGATAACGCGGATCCCGGGCACTTGCAGAGCTTCGGCTACCTGCTTGGCCACCTCAGCCCGATCGCCAGTAAGCAGCATCACCTGCAAGCCCATCTTTTGCAGTTGTCGCAGTGTTGCCTGCGCATCAGGCCGCAAGGGATCCTGGGCTGCCAGCAGCCCCACCAAGGATCCCTCTACAGCCACGCCCACCACCGTTTTGCCGGCTGCCAGTAGCGCCTCGGCCTGGGCCTGCGCCTCTGGGGAAATTGGGATCCCCAAAGCAGCCAGCCCATCCAGGGATCCCAACACCACTTCCTGCCCTTCCACTTGGGCGGCGACTCCTATCCCCGGTTGGGTTTGAAACTCGCCGGCGGAGAGCAACGGCAAACCCTGGGTGCGGGCGGCTTGCAAAATGGCTTGCGCCAGAGGGTGGCGAGTGCCGCTTTCCACTGTGGCCGCCAGTTGGAGTAGGCGATTGGGATCCAGGGAGGGGTCAAGGCTGAGACAGTCCGTCAGGTGGGGATCCCCTTGGGTGAGGGTGCCGGTTTTGTCGAAGACCACCGTTTGCAAGCGATGGGCTTTCTCCAGAACATCTCCCCCTCGGATGAGCAAACCCCGCTCGGCTCCCAAGCCAGTACCCACCAGGATGGCCATCGGCGTAGCCAACCCCAAAGCACAGGGGCAGGCCACCACCAAAACGGCAATGGCCATCTTGAGGCTGCTGAGCAGGGGTGTGGGGTGAGGGGGATGGTCACCCAGATGCAGATGGGCGTGCAGGCTGAACCCCTCCAGGACGAAGTGCTCCGCACCGTCGCTCCCCCAAAGCGGGATCCCAATCCAGTACCAGAACCCAAAGGTGAGAATGGCCAGCGTGACCACCCCATAGGTGAAGTAGCCCGCCACCTGGTCGGCTATCCCTTGGATGGGGGCCTTGCGAGCTTGGGCCTCTTCCACCAGGCGAATGATCTGGGCCAAGGTGGTGTCTTTCCCGGTGCGCGTCGCCCGGCACAGCAGCAACCCCGATTGGTTCAGCGTTCCCGCCACCACGGGATCCCCCACTTGTTTCAGCACCGGCAAGGGTTCCCCTGTCAACATCCCCTCGTTGACCGTGGCCTGGCCGGCAATGACCTCTCCATCCACCGGGATCTGTTCGCCGGCTCGCACCTGGAGCCAATCCCCCACTCGCACCTGTTCGACAGGGCACCATTCTCCGGTTTGGGATCCCAGATCCAGGTTCCCCTCTGGGCTGGAAGCCAGAGATCCCGCCTTCTCTGCAGGCTGAACCCGCCGAGCCAAACTGGGACACAAGCTCACCAGCGATTGCAGGCTGCTGGTCGCCCGCAGGCGGCTGTGCTGTTCCAAGGCCCGTCCCAACAGGATGAAGCTGAGCATCATGACGGGCTCGTCGAAAAAGCACTCCCAGCCCACCTGAGGGGCCAGCAACCCCACCAGACTGGCCAGGTAGGCCGATCCGGATCCCAGGGTAACCAAGGTGTTCATGTTGGGGGCCAGCCGCCGCGCCCCTCTCCAACCATCCAGGACAATGCCGCGAGCTGGGCCGACAAAAGTCAAGGTCGCCAAGCCCCAGTGCAGCCAGACATCATTAAGGAGGGGCAAGCCCAGACGGGCGAAGAGATCCAAGTGTCCGGCGGCAGAAATCAGCAGCAAAAAAGCGGCGGTGAGCGCTTGGCGAATGTGGTGTCGGGTCTGCTGTCGCTGCCGAGAGAGGGGATCCGCAGGCACATCCAAGGCTTCTTCCCACCCACCGGGAGGGGAAGAGGGATCTTGAGAGTGCTCCGCACCGCTGACGCGAACGGAACTCCCGCCGGAGAGGGCCTCACCCTCTGAACTGTAGCGGCTGGGAAACCCTGCCTCTGTCAAAATCTGGGCCAGGTGCTGCGGGTCGGGCCGGATCCCAGGGGCAAACTCCACAAGGGCCGACTCGGTAACCAGGTTAACGCTGGCCTTAACCACCCCCGGCTGTCTCAGCAGGGCCTGCTCAACGGTGCGAACGCAGCCGGCACAACTCATGCCCCCCACGCGGAGAATCAGGGATCCCGCCTGAGAAGGCGCTGTGGGCCCATTCTGGTCAGCCGGATCCCTTGGCCTGTCTGCCTTATGGGCCTTATGGGTCAGAGTGCTCCGCACCGCTGACGCAATTGCATCTGTAATGGCCATCTTTGTCCTCCCGTGGTTGACAGACTCCTGGCCCTACTGGCTGCGGTAGGACAGGGCTCTACATCCCATTTTTTGCCAAACTCAATCGTAGGACTGGGATCCCGGCGACAAAGTGCTCCCCACCGCTAACGCAAACGGCAAGGGAACAGAAAGCAACAACTAGGCAGCGCGGGCAGGCGGGGACATAAAGCTGGGGGGAATGGACTCGGGAACATACCTTTGCAAAATATCCTCGATGGTCTGCATCGCTTCCGCATCCAACGACCAGCCCCAAAGGCCGGATATTGCCTCCAGATGATAGGGCTTGCGTGCCCCCCACAGCGCCACACTCACCCCCGGTTGATCCAGCAGCCAGCGCACCGCCAACTGGGCCAAGGTCTTGCCATAGCGATCCTGAGCAAACCGGCTCAATGCCTCTGCCGCTTTTAGGTACTGGGAGTAGCGCGGTTCAACAAACTTGGGATCGATCCCGGCGCGCATATCCCCTGGGGGGAAGGTGGTTTGTGGCGTCATCCGTCCGCTCAGCAGACCTCGGCAGAGGGGGCTGTACACCAAGGTGTGAATGCCGTGCTCTCGACAGTAGGGCAAGACCTCTGCTTCAATCTGCCGCTCGAACAGGTTGTAGGGGGGCTGGGCGGTGTGCAGAGGAGCCACCTGGCGAAACCGATCCATCTGTTCGGGGGAAAAGTTGCTGACCCCAATGGCGCGGATCTTGCCCTGCTGCAGCAACTGCCCCAGAAACGCCGCCGTTTCTTCGATCGGTTCCAAGGGATCCGGCCAATGAATTTGGTAGAGATCGATCACATCTGTTTGCAAGCGGCGCAGAGAATCCTCCAGTTCTTGGGCCAAGCGAGGCAGGCTGGAGTTGCGCACCACTTTGTTGTTTGTCCACTCCAGTCCCGCTTTGGTGGCGAGAACCACCCGATCGCGGCAACCTGAGTCTTTGATCGCTTGCCCCAGCACTTCCTCCGAAACACCCAGTCCGTAGATGGGAGCGGTGTCGAAGGTGGTTATGCCCAAATCAATGGCTTTGCGAATCGTGGTGTAAGATTCCTGGCGGTCGGAAGGGCCCCACCAGCCGCCGCCCATCGCCCAAGTGCCCAGGCCCACCCGGCTCAACCTTAGCCCTGCATCTGCGAGGGTGACGAACTCCATGGCTGCTCCTGCTGAACCCCGATCCTCCCACTGTGGCCAGGGATCCTCTCCAAAAATCTAGCAGACATTGCTGACAGCAGCCGAGGTTGCGTGAACGACCCAAGCCTGTGACCGGGGTTGGAAGGAGAGGAGAGGCTTTTGACTCTGCTGTTGTAAGGAACTGAATCGATAGGATCCCATTCAAGAGCTGCAGCGTCTCTCAACCCAGAACTTTTGCGAGGAATGGCTCCATGAAGCCCACTTTTCTTGTCTCTACTGTCAGCTCCGTCGGTATGGCTCTCCTGTGGGGATCCCTTCTGGCTGGAAGGGCTGCCCAAGCGCAGGTGATCACCCCTCTTTTCCCCTCTGGAACTCCCATCCCCGTCGAACCCTTGCCCCCCAGTCCCGATATTCCCACCCTGCCCATCGTGCCGGATCCCCGGCCTGTGCCGGCAACCCCTGCTCCCCGGCGACCGCTGCCCAGGGGGAGTTTTGAGGAGATCAGCCGCTACTTCCGGGATCTCAACCGCGCCAAAAACCTGGCCCGTCAAGCTGCCGAGATCGCCAATGGGGGCCTACAACGCTATCGCGCCGAAGCTTCCATGCACGGGGCAGCCATTGACTCGCCGTTTGAAGAGTTTGAAGACGCCTGGATCTTCACCTTCCGGGGGGGAGAGCCCAGCTTTGTCCAGCCCAGCATTGAAACCCAGGTGCGGGTGGACAGGCGCACCTTTCAAACCACCATCCTCTACAACGGCCCCATCCGCTCTCTGCGCTGAGGGATCCCTGGCATAATCAAAAAAAGGCAAGGGATCCAAGCTATGACCAAGTTTGTCTTCGTCACCGGTGGAGTGGTCTCCAGCATCGGCAAAGGCATTGTGGCGGCTAGCTTGGGTCGCCTGCTCAAATCCCGCAATTACACGGTGTCGATTTTGAAGCTGGATCCCTATATCAATGTGGATCCCGGCACCATGAGTCCCTACCAGCATGGAGAAGTGTTCGTCACCGACGACGGCGCCGAGACCGACCTGGACTTGGGCCACTACGAGCGCTTCACCGACACCAACATGTCTAAGCTCAACAACGTTACCACCGGCGCCATCTACCAGGCCGTGATCCACAAAGAGCGGCGCGGCGATTACCAGGGCAGCACGGTGCAGGTGATCCCCCACGTCACCCAAGAGATTAAAGAGCGCATCCGGCGGGTGGCCCGCGAGACCAACCCCGACGTGGTGCTGGTGGAGGTGGGGGGCACGGTGGGAGATATCGAGTCTCTGCCCTTTTTGGAGGCCATCCGCCAATTTCGCAAGGATGTGGGCCGGGCCAACGTGGCCTATGTGCATGTTACCCTGGTGCCCCTGATCAAAGCGGCAGGGGAGATGAAAACCAAGCCTACCCAGCACTCGGTCAAGGAGCTGCGCTCCATTGGCATCCAGCCAGATGTGTTGGTGTGCCGCTGCGAGCAGCCCCTGCCCCGCAGCATCAAAGAGAAGATCTCCGAGTTTTGTGACGTGCCGGTAGAATGCGTCATCCAGGCGCAGGATGCCCCCAGCATCTACGACGTGCCTCTGGTGCTGGAGCAGGAGGGGTTGGCGCAGCGGGTTTTGGAGATCCTCAACCTGGATCCGCAGCAGCCAGATCTACGGGAGTGGGAGCTCCTGGTGCAGCGGCTGCACCACCCCCAAGAGCAGGTGGAGATTGCCATTGTCGGCAAATACGTGCGCCTTACAGATGCCTATCTTTCCGTGGCCGAGGCCCTGCGCCATGCTGGGTTGGCTCTCAATGCCGGCGTCACGCTGCGCTGGATCTCTTCTGAGGAAGTCGAGGAGCGGGGGCCGGAAGCCCTACTGGCTGGTGTGGATGGGGTAGTGGTGCCGGGGGGGTTTGGCAATCGCGGCATCGAGGGCAAAGTGGCCAGTATTTGCTACGTGAGGGAGCAAGGCATTCCCTTCCTAGGGCTGTGTCTGGGCATGCAGTGCGCGGTGATCGACTGGGGATGTCACATTGCCCACCTGGAGCGGGCCAACAGCTACGAGTTTGACCCCGATACCCCCCACCCGGTGATCAGCCTCTTGCCGGAGCAGAAAGATGTGGAAGATCTGGGAGGAACCCTGCGGCGGGGCCTCTATCCCTGTCGCATCATGCCCAATACCCTGGCGGCCAAGCTGTATGGCGAGACCATCATCTACGAGCGCCACCGCCATCGCTATGAGTTTAACAATGCCTACCGCAGCCTTTTTCTGGACTCTGGTTATATCATCAGCGGAGTCTCGCCGGATAACCGCTTGGTGGAGATTATCGAGCTGCCCAGCCACCCCTTTTTCATCGCCACCCAGTTCCATCCGGAGTTTCGCTCCCGCCCCAACCGCCCCCACCCCCTCTTTTTGGGGTTGATCGAAGCTGCCCTGCGCAGCCGCCCTCAGCCTCACCCCCTGCAGTTGCAGAAGATGGGCTAGTTGACAGATCCCTTGTCCAAAAGTGGGGGCACGCCTCTGGTCCTGGTTCTGCAGAGCTTTGCTGAACATAAACTGCTGCGGAATCCTGGGTTTCGCCTGTGGAGCAGCCGTGGCCTACTGCCTAAAACGAGGTCATCCAATCTGCCAAAATTTCCTGTCGGCGTGGATGGCGCAGTTTGCGCATGGCTCGTGCTTGAATTTGTCGGACGCGCTCTCGAGACAGGCCGAAAAGCTGACCAATTTCGGAGAGAGTGTGTAGGTGGCCATCTTTCAGCCCATAGCGGAGCTTGAGAATCTCTTGCTCTCGGGGGCTGAGCTGCTCCAGCATCTCTTCCAGTTGGGCAGACAGCAGGTACAAGTCCATTTGCGATTCGGGAGTGAGGCTGTTGGCGTCCTCGATAAGCTGCATCAGCTCCCTATCCTCCTCTTTGCCAACCGGAGTATGTAGCGAAAGGGTTTGGCGACCGGCTTCCAAGAGGGTTAAGAGAGCGTCCAGCTTGTCGGGGGAAATCTCCAGAGCTTCGGCAATTTCCGCTTGGGTGGGGCGACGGTTTAGGGTCTCGGTCAGCTCCCGCCGGATCCGCTTCACCTGGTTGAGCTTTTCTACCATATGCACCGGGATCCGCACCAGACGCCCCTGATTGGCAACGGCGCGGGTGATTCCTTGGCGAATCCACCAGTAGGCATAGGTGGAAAACTTGTAGCCGCGTTCGCACTCAAATTTTTCTGCGGCTCGGATCAGGCCGATGGTGCCTTCTTGAATCAAATCCAGAAACGGCACACCGCGATTCAAATACTTTTTGGCAATCGAGACCACCAAGCGCAGGTTGGCCCTGACCAATTCCCGTTTCGCCCGTTCCCTGGCAGCTCCCCCCTCTGCGATCAGCCGCCCCAACTTCACCTCCTGCTCGGCACTGAGGAGTGGGTAGCGAGCCATTTCCCGCAAAAATATGCCCACCGAGTCCTCCGACAGCGAGGCTTGAGTTGCCCGGCTGCCGGGTTTGCTGAGCCGTACCTCAACCCGCTTCAGTGGAGGAGGAGAGTTCTGAACAGCTACATTCGTCCCATTTGGTTGAGATTTCATACAAACTCAAGCTCAAGTTCACAAGCGGGTGTTAAGAACTTTACTCAGTACAGGATGGAGGCGGCTAACCTTTCAGCAAACCCAACTTCCTTCAGGGATCCCTGCAGACACAGGGCAGAGATCTCGCCGGATTTCAAGAGGCTACTCGATTTCTCTAGGTTCAGACTTCAGCTTTTGCTAAGGTGGGGCGCAGACTAAACACTTCCGTGATGGTAACGGTCAGCATCCGGTAGGATTGTTAAACTGACTACAGAGTTGACCTTGTTTTGCAGTGCACTATGCCACGCCAACGGAAGAAATCGGATTTGCCCAGCAAAATTTGTCTTACCTGTCAGCGACCCTTCACCTGGCGCAAAAAGTGGGCCGACTGTTGGTCGGAGGTGAAATACTGTTCTGAGCGGTGTCGCAATCATCGCCCCAAGGGATCCCTGCCTGCTTCCCGGCAAGACGGTTGGGACGGATAATGTTGTCTCAGGATCAGGACATAAGGGTTTGGATCTGTCGGGGTTGGCGATGCGGTTTCTCAAGTGGCTGTTGCACAATCCCCACGAGACAGAAGAGGAGGATCCCTTTTTGCGGGCCATCACCCGCCTGGAAAGCCTGATCTCGAAGCTACTGTCAATTTTGATGATCGGGCTAATCACAGTAGCAGTGGTGGACTTGGCCCGGTTCTTGGTGGCAGATTTGTTGACTGAGCCAACTGGGTTTTTCTCCACCACTTTAATCGAGATCTTCGGCCTCTTTTTAAATATTCTGATTGCGCTGGAAATTCTGGAGAACATTACCGCCTACTTGCAAAAGCAGGTGGTGCAGGTGGAGCTGGTGATCGTCACCTCTTTGATTGCGGTGGCCCGCAAGATCATCATTTTTGATTTCGAGAAGCTGGGGGGGTTGGAGCTCATTGGCTTGGGGGCAGCGACGTTGGCCCTCTCGGTGAGTTATTGGCTGGTGCGGCGAGCCAAGCCTCCATCCAAGTCCGGGGAAAATTAGGCTAGGACAGAATCCTGGTAGGATAGGGGTGGAGCTTTCCTGCAAGAATTGTGCGTGCGCGATCTGAGTTGGCCAGCCTGGTGAAGTTAGCTGTGCTGATGGTGGTGCTTTGGGTGGGGCTGAGTGCTCTCCCTGTCTTGGCCCGCCCGCATTCTTCTCGCGATTTGCTCCTGGCACAACACTTGGGCAAACCCGTGAAAACCTACAACAGTCCCCCCCCGATGGTGATCGACCCGGCCAAGTCCTACACGGCCACGATGGAGACCACCGCCGGCACAATGGTTCTGGAGCTGTTTCCTCAGGAAGCTCCCCTGGCCGTCAACAATTTCGTCTTTTTGGCCAACGATCACTTTTACGATGGCGTCATCTTTCACCGCGTGATCCGCGGCTTCATGATCCAGGGCGGGGATCCCACGGGTACAGGGCGGGGTGGGCCGGGCTACCGCTTTCCCGATGAGCCGGTGCAACGTCCCTACAGCCGTGGCACTTTGGCGATGGCCAACGCCGGCCCCAACACCAATGGCAGCCAGTTCTTCATCATGCATGCCGACTACCCGCTGCCGCCCAACTACACGATCTTTGGGCAATTGATCGAGGGAGAGGATGTGTTGGATAAAATTGCAACGGCTCCCACCGGCCCCCAGGATCGCCCGCTGAATCCAGTGGAGATCCAGTCCGTTCGTATCTCGGAATCCAATTAGGTTGGGCCACTCCGGTGGAACAGTTTGGTTGAATTAACTTGGCCTCTGGCCCCATTTTTGCAACTTGCCCTCAGGGGGACTCAGGTATGGAGTTCGCTAGGCCCCGGCGAATGTCCCCCCGCATTCTGGTTCTGGATTTTGATGGTGTGCTCTGCGATGGGCGGGCGGAGTATTTTGCTTCCTCCTGCCGCGTTTGTGCTCAGGTGTGGGGCTTGGCTCCTGCTCAGCTAGAGCCGCTGCGTCCTGCTTTTGACCGTCTGCGCCCGCTGATCGAGACCGGCTGGGAGATGCCTCTGTTGTTGTGGGGGCTACAGGAAGGGATCCGGGAGGAGGACTTGCGCCAAGACTGGCCGGGCTGGCGTCAGCAGTTGTTGCAGCAGTCAGGGATCCCTGCCCTCTCTCTAATCCAAGCGTTGGATCGGGTGCGGGATCGCTGGATTGCAGAGGATCTGCAGGGGTGGCTGGGGCTACACCGCTTTTATCCGGGGGTGGCGGCTTGGCTACGCCAGGTTCAGGCTGCCGGGGAGCCGCGCTTGGCCATCCTCAGCACCAAAGAGGGACGGTTCATCCAGCAGCTCTTGGGCCGAGCAGGGATCCAACTGCCACGCCACCGCATTCTGGGCAAGGAGGTGCGCGCCCCCAAGGCCACCACTTTACAGCGGCTACTGGCTGCCGCCCAACTGCCGGCTGAGGAGCTGTGGTTTGTGGAGGATCGCCTGCAAACGCTGCGCCAGGTGCAGACGGTGCCGGAGCTGGAGCAAGTTCTCCTGTTTTTGGCCGACTGGGGCTACAACCTGCCGGAGGAAAGGGAAGAGGCCGCTCGGGATCCCCGTCTCCATTTGCTCAGCCTGGAACAGCTTTGCCAGCCCTTTGACCGTTGGATTGCCCCTTCTCCCCCGCCGCGCTTTTCTATCAGTCCCGCCAGCTGGGAAGACTTGAGCCAGGCTCGGCCCACCCCTGGCCGGAAACGCCCGGAAGCCGGTTTGGCCTCTCTGGTGCTGACCTTGGTGGAGCTGTTGCGGCAGTTGATGGAGGCGCAGGTGGTGCGGCAAATGGAGGCCGAGCGCCTTTCTGCAGAGCAGATTGAGCGGGCCGGCAGCAGCCTACAAGCCTTGCGGGAGCAAATTCGACAAATCTGCAGCCTGTTGGAGATCGACCCAGCGGATTTGAACCTGGAGCTCGGAGATCTGGGCACCCTCCTGCCCCGCCAGGGGGACTACTACCCCGGACAACCCCACCGCGAGGGATCCCTGCTGGAACTGTTGGATCGGCTGATCCACACCGGCATCGTCGTCGATGGCGAGATCGACTTGGGGCTGGCGGACTTGGATCTGATCCACGCCCGCCTGAAGCTGGTGCTCACCTCCAGCGCCAAGCTCTACTGAGCCCGTGGATTGAGAGTGCTGATGGAGACGATTGGGAGAAGAGATGCCGGAAGCGGAAAGAGAGACCGGAAATCGCGGTATGCTGGCTGTGGATCCCCTTCATCTGTCTTCATGTCTTCCCCTATGGATGTCTTTGCCCCAACCGGAAACCTGTATGCCGGTGCCATTTGGCCAGAAGTGGTGGTTACCCTCACCCTCTTGCTCGTCTTGGTGGTGGATTTGGTCGGTGGTTCGGCGGCGCGCAAAAGTCTTCCGGCCCTCTCCATCTTTGGCTTGATCGGGGCCTTGGTGACCTTGGTGTTGCAATGGCAGCAGCCCCAGTTGGAGAGCTTCTTGGGCAGCTTTGCAGCGGATCCCGTCAGCATTCTCTTCCGTGGCCTGGTGGTGGGGACGGCGGTACTGACCGTGATGATGGCGGAGCGCTACATCTCTCAGTCCGGAGCCCCCACAGGCGAGTTTTATGTGTTGCTGCTCACGGCCACCTTGGGGGGCATGTTCCTCTCCGGGGCGACGGACTTGATCCTGGTGTTTGTATCTCTGGAAACCCTGGGCATTGCCAGCTACCTGATGGCCGGCTACACCAAGCGGGATCCCCGTTCTTCGGAGGCAGCCCTGAAATATCTCTTGATCGGGGCCAGCAGCACAGCCATTTTTCTCTACGGCATGTCGCTGCTCTACGGCCTTTCGGGTGGGCAAACGAAGCTGGAAGCCATTGCCTCCTCTATGGGGGATGCCGGCTTGGCAGGGATCATCGCTTTGGTGCTCTGCATTGGTGGTATCGGGTTTAAGTTGGCGGCGGTGCCCTTCCACCAGTGGACTCCCGACGTCTACGAGGGATCCCCAACGCCGGTGGTGGCCTTTTTGTCGGTGGGATCCAAAGCGGCAGGCTTTGCCTTGGCGGTGCGCTTTCTGGCCACCGTGTTTCCGGCCATGACGGAAGAGTGGCGGGCGGTGCTCTCGGTGCTGGCCATTTTGACCATGGTGCTGGGCAATGTGGTGGCCATTGCCCAAACCCGCCTCAAACGGCTGCTGGCCTATTCTTCCATTGGACAGGCGGGCTTCGTTTTGATTGGCTTGGTGGCGGGCACTGAGGCCGGCTATGCCAGCTTGATCTTCTACTTGATGGTCTATTTGGTCATGAACTTGGGGGCCTTTTTGTGCATCACCCTGTTCAGCCTGAAGACCGGCACCGACGAAATCAACGAGTACAGCGGCCTCTACCAGAAGGATCCCTTCCTCACCCTGTGCTTGAGCATTTGTCTGCTCTCGTTGGGTGGATTGCCCCCTCTGGCGGGCTTCTTCGGCAAGCTGTATCTGTTCTGGGCCGGTTGGCAGGCGGGGGCCTATACCTTGGTGTTGGTGGGGTTGGTCACCAGCGTCATCTCCATCTACTACTACGTGCGGGTGGTGAAAACCATGGTGGTGAAAGAGCCGCAGGAGATGTCGCTTTCGGTGCGGAATTACCCCGAGACCAACTGGCAGGCGGAAGGCATGCAGGCTCTGCGGGTGGGCCTGGTGTTCACTTTGGTGGCCACCATCTTTGCCGGGATCCTCTCCAATCCCCTCTTTACCCTCTCCATCCAGGCAGTGGAGCAAAGCCCGTTCTTGGGGTTCCCAGCCGCACAAGCCTTCCTTCCAGAGTCGGCAAGACTTCAGGTGGCAGTCGAGGGATCCCTGGGTGCGTCTGCTCAGACTGGCGAAGCATAGTTTTTGGGATTCTCTCTGCCTCGAAGTTTTGGAAAGCAGTGCTGGGCAGCGCATGGGGCTAGCTCCTCAGGGCCGAGGGTCTGTCTCCCCAGAGGGATCCCTTCAAGGTCGGCCTATTAGCGCCCACCGATCACAGCGATGTAGTTGGTCACCCATTCGTAGTAGGGCACGCAATCCATACGTCCATCGCCACAATCGGCCACAGGAGTTTTCCAGAAGAAGATGCGCTCAAAATTGTCGATGCCATTGGTCTTGCATCCCTCTGGCCCCAGCAGCTCGCTGGCCTGACAAGCGGCGGGCACCACCGGCACCGAGCCAAACCAAGCCGCCAGATCCCCCTGCACCTTCGGGTTCAAGGAATGTTCCATCCACAGGTAGGCACAGTTGGGGTGTTTGGCGGTAGCGCTGAGCATGGTTGTATCTGCCCAGCCGGTGGCTCCCTCTTCCGGTATCACACTGGCGACAGGTTGACCTTCGGATCGCAACAGATTGACCTGGAAGGGCCAAGAGCTGGAGGCCACTACCCCTTCGTTGACAAAGTCATCCACCTGCACCGCCGCATCGTGCCAGTAGCGTCCAACCAGTTGCCGCTGCTGTCGCAATAGAGCTAGAGCAGCATTGAACTGTTCGCGGGTCAGCTCGTAGGGATCCGTGATGCCCAATTCTGGGCGGTGGGCCTTCAGGTAGAGGGCGGCATCGGCAATGTAGATGGAGCCATCGTAGGCTTGGATGCGGCCCTTGTTGGATTTGCCGTCTGGCAGGATTTTTTCTTCAAACACCACATCCCAACTGGTGGGGGGTTCCGGGAAAACCTTTGTGTTGTACATCAACACGTTGGATCCCCATTGATAGGGCACGCCGTAATGCTTGCCATCCACGGTATGCCAGGGAGCATCCCGCAGGCGCGGGTCGATGGTCTCCCAACTGGGGATCAGGCGGGGGTTAATCTGCTGTACCCGTTCCCCTTTGATCAGGCGTAGGGTGGCATCGCCGGAGGCCGTCACCAGATCAAAGCCGCCCTCATTCATCAGGGCTACCATCTCATCGGAGGTTGCCGCCACCTTAACGCTGACTTGGCAGCCGGTTTCTTTCTCAAACTCGGTCACCCAGTCATAGGCGGGATCCGTTTCTCCCCGTTCGATATAGCCTGCCCAGGCCACAATCGAGACCGCCCCCTCTGGGCGGCCCAAGCGATACAGGGGCCCGCGAGCAGCATGGGCGGAATGGGAGGTCAGCAGCAGCGTGAGCAAGGCCAAGCCCAATGAGAGCAGAAGAGTTAGCCAGAGGCGAAACAGAATAGACCCCAGCTTCTTGGCCTGTAGGGGAATGAAGGGGTTCAGGTTGGCCATCACAGGCTTCTCCCAGGCAACAACTGCGCTGGCATCAAGGGTAGATCATTCCTCGAAGAGATCCCGCTACATTGAAAACAATCTCGACAACTCTCTATTCGACTCCACAGTTCTGGATCCCCCTCAATGGTTTCACTGTTGCCCAAGGATGGGATTCCGTCTCGCTCAAGCGACCAGCAGGGCGGGGTCAAAGCAATGGCACCGCAGGGAATCAAATGCCCTCTAGGCTGACGTTGAGAAAGCGGGCAATCTCGGCTGCCTGGTTTTCGATCTCCATCAGGGGGGGAGGCTGGCCCACTCCGGTGAGGGGGATGTCACCACGTCCTTTCACTCGCAAGTAGATGGCTCGGCGGGGGTTAAGCCCCTCTCTCAGCTCCACCCGTAAGCTTTGCACATCGGCAAAGTCATACTCCAGGCGGACTTCACGGTTTTTGCCCGGAAAGCCTCGCCGTACCAGAGTTATCTTCTGCGTGCGCCGGTCGAACTCGTTGTAGCCGCCTCCCAAGTTCCAATACAAACTCAGCCACTGGTATAGCCCCGCCAGGGATCCGAGCACCCCGTAAAAGAGCATGGCAATGCCTTGGGGAATAAACACCAGGCTGGCGGGATCGGAAAAGGGGAGCAAATTGCGGTGGAGATAGCTGGAAAGGCCGGCCAAGGTAAAGCCCAGCCCTCCCCCCGTCAGCGCCACCGCCCAAAAGTACACGCTGGGCCGCCGCGACCCAATCACGGTGTAGCGCAGCAAATCGTCAGAACGGATTTCAGGAACAATGGCGGACACAGTTGGGATCCCTGCAGGTTTTCCAAGGCTGGCTTCCCCCATTCTATAGGCTATGGGCGGCAAGGGTTTTCCCCAGCAGAGGGGCGCTCAGGGGACTGGCAAGAGCTAGAGCCGCCTGGGGAATGGGGGCGGAAGTCCTCTGCGCTGTACAGCCCCTCTCCCGAAGGGAGTTAGGGATAGTTTTTATTGTTATGGCTCCTTTTGCTCCTTGTAAGAGCCGTAGCAGGGATCCCTGCTGGGGTTCTGAGGCGTTCTATCTGCTGACAGAGCCCAACAGCATACGCCAATGGGATCCCTCTCACCTCAGGGTTGGGTTTGGCGTGGGGTAACGATCCTACCCTCTCCTGGGGCGACTTCCGGGGGGTTGGGTCGGGTCTGCCCAGGGGGCTCATCAGCAGCATCCGAGGGAGAGGCAGGGGTGGGATCCGGCTCAGGAGAGGCCGTTTGTTGCGGTTCTGCGGCAGGGGGAGAAGGCTGAGGCTCAGGGGTTGGGTCTGGCAGGGCTGGCGGCTGGGGTAGGGCGTCTTGGGCTGTTCGTTCCCCAAAAGCCGATAAGGCAATGGCAGCTTCCCCGCGGCTGACCGGCTCGAAGGGGTTGAAGGTGCGGATGGGGCCAAAGGTGCGCAGCACGGTGGAGGCATTCTCCAGACTGCGATCCGCTACCAGAGCAGGAACAACCTCAGGAGGAATTTGCGCCGCATCGGTAAACCCCCAGCGCTCTTCCAGCTCTGCTCGGGATCCCTTGATCTGGCCGGGAGGTAAGTCCAGAGGCACCTTCATGCGGATCAACTCTGCCCGCGACAGCAGGCTGTTGGGGCGAAACTCTCGATTGGCATCTCCGGCAATTATGCCGGCAGCTCCCAGGGCTTGAATGTAGCGAAAGTTGGGATCCTCCTCCGGCACATCCAAAAAGAGGGGGCGTTCCGAGGGGGATCCCAGGCGGATTTGCCGGCTGGGCTCATCGGCGTGGATGGCGTTGTTGGCCAACACCAGCCAACGGGCAAATTCTCCGCGACGAACGCTGCGCTGCGGCTGAAATTCGCTGCTGGAGATATCGGCAAAAACTCCCAACCGATCTAGGTATCCCACCGAACGGGCCACCAGAGATCCGGGCTCCAAGTCTGTAAAGCGGCTGCTGTCCTGGCTGGGCAGAGGTGAAGAGGGGGCGGGAGCAGTGGGGATCGAGATAGAGGGTGGGATGGATCCCGGCGAAGGTTGAGGCGAGGGAGGTGCCAGCGGCTCAGATTGGGCTGTGGGCGGGCCCACTGGGCGTACAGCGCGCTCTAGCTGTTCTCCCCACTCGGTTCCCTGGCAAGCCGACAACAGCCAGAGCAGCGGAATAAGGCTGCCGAGCTTGAGCCAGGGGCCAGGCCGCATAGGTTTAGACTGATGATGCACCGCTCTACCTTTCTCTATTGGTCTCTATTGGGCCCATTTGCGGCTGAACTCCTCCAACACGTCCAGCAGGTTAAGCAGGCTTTGCATCGGCAGGAGATCGGCCAGGGGCAATTCTTTGCGCCCACCCCCCACTTTCACCGGGATCCCTTGCAAGATCTCTGTGACGGCGTCCTCATCCACCTTGCCTGCCATCACCTGGGGTGCCAGTCGCTCCGCCAAAAGGGTATGCAGGTGGGCATCGCGCAGGTAAAGATGCCAGCGGGCCACATCGATGTAAACTTCTTTACCAATGGCAGCAGCTAATTGCTCAATGTCTGGGTTGCTGGGCACTTTGGCCATCGCTCAGCTCCGTTGGGGGTTGCGTCTGCCCTTGCTCAATCATAGCCTGAACCCAAGGGATCCTCAGGGAGAGCTGGCAGCCGAGCGGTCGGGTAGAGGTAGGGCGAAGTTCTCTTGCAACTGCCGCAGCATCAACAGGTGCTCTAGGGCCAAGCGATCCCGTTCTGTCCGCAGCCGGCTCAGTTGGGCCTGAATTTGACGAATATCGGCCTCATCGGAGTCCCAGCTTTGCAAGAGGCGGTAGAGGCGCTCTTGTTGGTCGGCAATTTGCCGGTTTAGGCGGGCTAGGCGGCGGCTGAACTCCACATCCATTTCCTCTGCCAGCTCGGAATCCGGCAGCAGGGCCAGGCGATCCCAATGGATGCCCAGGTCGGCCAAGCTTGGCGGGGACGGATCCAACTCCTTGAGGAGGGGGAAATCCGGAAAAAGCAATGGATCTGTTTGATCGGGGGCGGGGGGTTGAGGGCGAGCCACCGGAGGGGTGAGACGGGATCCGGGTGAAGGCAGGTTTGTGGGCTGGGGGGCAGGCTCCTGTCCACTGGGAGAGGAGTGCAACTGCTTCGGACTCCGTCCCGCCGGCGCGGACGGCGTTGCCAGATGGCTACTGCTGGGATCTGCCTGGGCCGACAGGGATCCCAGACTGCATAGCCAAAGGCAGACTCCTAGCCCACAAGCCCAGCGAACTGCTTTTTCCACCCTGCGCTCCTCAGTCTTTCTCAAGCCTGCTCAGGTCATTCCCAGCCCACCAAGGACTCCGTCCCGTTGATGCGAACGGCTCCGGTCCCGTTGGCGGAGCGAGATCCACGGTCGGGCATTGCCTCAAACAAAATCGAGTAGGCATCTTGTTTTTGCCCCGCCTCGAAAAGATAGCGTTGGGCAACACGAGCAGAGGCAGGCACGATGGCCACGCGCACCGGCGGATCTTCCAGCGATACCAAAGGCTGGGGATGAGACCAACGCCATCCCGCCCAGCCCGCCCCTGCCAAGGCCACTACAGCCGCTGCCACCCGTCCCCAAGGGGTGCCCTTACGTTGCCGCCAGCCCAGGTCGAGCATTGGCCGCCGATCCAGCTCAGCGAACACACGGCTGATCAACAGCTCCGTCTGGGTGGAGTTCAAGGTGGGGGCCTTGAGATTGGCCAAACCGGCCTGTAAAGCTGCCAGTTGGCTGTACAGTTGCCGCGCCTGAGGATCGCTGGCCAGCCAATCTTCCACCTGCCGCGCCTCTTGAGACGACAATTCCCCATCCAAGTAGGCGCTCAACTGTTCAAAGCGCTCATCCACCACCGGCAGCTCTTGCTGGGGATCCCTGGGGTCGGGGTTGGGGTTGCCGCGAACCATGGTCATTCACCATTAAGGTAGGGTTTTAGGGTGGATTGCAAGCGGGCGCGGGCGCGGGCAATGCGAGACTTAACAGTGCCCAAAGACACCCCTGTGATCTCGGCAATTTCCTCATAAGCCATTCCCTGAATTTCCCGCAGCAGGATTGTCTGGCGAAAGGCCTGCGGCAGGTCGCGGACGGCTTGGTGCAATCGCTCGTAGAACTCGCAGGTGGCGAGGTGCTCATGGGGACTGGGGCTCTCGCTGGGCAGCTCCCACTCCATCTCGCTATCCCGCATCTGAATCGGCGCATCCAGAGAAAGGGGCTGCTGCTGTCGTTTGCGCTTGCGCAGCTCGTCGTAAAACAGGTTGGTGGCGATCCGCCCCAGCCAGCTGCGAAATTTTGCCGGCTCCTGTAGGCGTTTCAGGTGGCGGTAGGCCCGGATCCAAACTTCCTGGGCCAAGTCATGCCGGTCCTGCCAGTCCGGGGCAAGATGATAGAGCACCTTGTCCACATGGGCCTGATGGCGACGCATCAACTCGGCAAAAGCCTCCCGATGGGGCTGGGATCCCTGCTGACAGAGCAGCACCAGATCCGCATCAGCGAGCTTTTCGGGCCGCACAGGCACGTTCTTCACCAAGACGGACCAGCGCTGGCCACTGATGTCGCTGAGGGCAGCATCCATAGGCATCCATAGGTTGTAACAACAGCAACAGCGGAGGGATCCCCTCGCCGACAAAACCTCTGTTGCCCAGACGAAATGGCAGAGTTTGGGTTCCCCCCACCCTCAAACCGAGGGTAGCTCCAGAGGCTCTGAGGGCCATACCGGCAAGACCACCTCCTCATTGGATCTTGGCGCACATGGCAGGACGGTGGACACAGGAGCACTTTTGCAGGATAGCTCTTGAGTTGATAACTGGGCTACAGTGGGCTTGCGGTATGGTAAAACCCCGACCCGGCATGACTTCCGATGCTCCTGTTGCCGTCCTCTCCGAGCTCAAGGCGGTACCCATGTTGGCCGAACTTTCGGCAACGTCCTTGCAATGGCTGGGATCCCAGGTCAAGCTGCGGGATATCCCGGCGGGACAGGCCCTCTTCATGCAAGATGCCTGGGGCAGCGTAGTTTATCTGATCCTCGCCGGCTGGGCTAAGGTGCGGCGGGCTTTGCGGGCGCAAGACAGCACCAAAACCCTTGCCTTGCTGGGGCCGGGCGCTTGGGTGGGGGAAATGGCGGTACTGGACGAAGCTCCCCGCTCGCGAGATGTGCTGGCCCTAACCCCGCTGCGGGTGGCCGGGATCCCGGCGGCAACCTTCAAAGCACTGATGCTGCAGGAGCCGCAACTGTGCTACCAACTGGCCTGCAGCCTCTCCCGTCGCCTGCGCCTGGCCAACTTGCAGGCGGATCTCGACCAGCAGAGCCCCCCGGTGCGGGTGGTGCATACACTGGTGCAACTGGCGGAAGCTTTTGGCGAGAAGACCGCCCAGGGGATGCGCATTGTCTACCCTCCCCCCCAGGATTTGGCCGATCTCAGCCAGGTTAGCCGAGAGACAGCCACGGCGGTGCTAAGCCGTCTGCAGCAGCAGGGAGTTATTCAGCCTTTGCCGGAGCAACAGTCTTTGCTGCTGATCCAGTACGCCAAACTGGTAGAGGCCACCCGTCTGCTTTAGATATTGAAGATATTGACCCATGTCTCCCCAACCGATTTCTCCCCATCCAGGACAAGAATCTGTCTGGGACTATCCGCGCCCACCTCGTCTGGAGCCCACCACAGAACTGGTGGAAGTTCTCTTCAATGGCGAGCTCATTGCCCAAAGCCGCCGTTGCTACCGCGTCCTGGAAACCAGCCACCCGCCCACCTACTACATTCCCCCCACCGACGTTCGACTGCAGTATCTCCGCCCCAGCTCTCGCACCTCTTTCTGTGAGTTCAAAGGGGCTGCCTGCTACTGGACAGTTCAGGTCGGATCCCAAACAGCCGTAGATGCCGCCTGGAGCTATCCGGATCCCAGCCCGGCGTTTTTGCCCATCCGCGACTACCTTGCCTTTTATCCAGGCCGTGTGCAGGAGTGCCGGGTAGGTGGAGAACGAGTCCGGCCTCAACCCGGAGATTTCTACGGCGGTTGGATCACCTCAAAGGTCGTAGGCCCTTTCAAAGGAGAGCCGGGTAGCTGGAACTGGTAGGGGCGGAGCAGCGATTCCCGAGGGGGGATCCCTTTTACCCACGAAAAGGACTACAGTTAAGTCGATGCGGGTAAGTTGTCCAAGGACTCCGTCCCGCTGGCACGAACAGGAGAGCGCGGACAAAAACCATGACGGTGCGGGTGCCCCTCGACTATTATCGGGTTTTGATGCTGTCGGCACGGGCAGATGAGCATCAGATTGAGCAGGCATACCGGGAGCGAATCGATCTCAAGCCGGGCGAGCGCTCCTGGCTGCTGGAGTTCTCGCCACAGGCTGTGGAAGCTCGCGCTCAAATGATCCAAGAGGCAGCTTCTGTGCTGCTTAACCCTGAGGCACGGCGAAACTACGACGAACATCTCATGCCGGCGGATCCCACCTTAACGGTGGAGGAAACACGCTTGCCGGGAGTGCTGTGCTTGTATTGCGAAGCCGGAGAATACCAAGCTGCCTTGGACTTGGCTCAACATATGCTGGAGCAGGGCCACCCTGCTCGTTCCGATGCCATTTTGGCGCGGGCCATCGCTCGTCTGGAACTGGGTCGAGAAGCCTGGCAACAGGGATCCTATGAAGAGGCGGCGCGTTCCCTACAGGCGGGCTTGGCGGAGCTGGAGGAGTATCAGGCCTTTCCGCAGATGCAAGCGGAGATCCGTATCGATTTGGGCAAGCTGCGTCCCTATCGCATTTTGCAACTCCTCAGCCAAAGTGCTCCCGCCCAAGCTGGAAGACACACCGCTGATGGGAACGGGGAGCGACAGCAGGGACTGGCTCTCCTCAAAGCCATGCTGGACGAACGGGGCGGCATCGAGGGGATGGGGCAAGATGGCTCTGGCCTCAGCACCGAAGATTTCCTGCGCTTTATCCAACGGGTACGTCGCCACCTCACCCTCAAAGAACAGCAGGAGTTGTTCGAGCGGGAGGCTGAGCGTCCCTCGATGGTGGCCGCCTACTTGGCCGTGCAGGTGTTGCTGGCGGCAGGTTATCTGGAAAACCGCCCGGCTCTGGTGCGGCGTGCTCGCGGCTACCTGGCTCGTCTGGCGCAGCGGCAGGATGTGCATCTGGAGCAGGCTATCTGTAGTCTGTTGCTGGGGCAGACCGAAGACGCGCTCGCCCATCTGCGCTCCACCCAAGAAGTAGAGGCCTTGCAGTTTATCGAAGAACACTCCGCCGGTTCTCCCGACCATCTGCCGGGTCTGTGCCGCTTCACAGAAAAATGGTTTCAGGAGGAGGTGTTCCCGGAGTTCCGCGGTCTGGAAGCCGCCCAAGTGACGTTGCAAGCCTACTTCGACAACCCCCAAGTACAAGCTTACCTGGACGAAATGCCCAGCCGCGAAGACCCGCCGGCGGGGATGCTCTCTCCCAGTGCTCCGCACCGCTGTCGCGAACAAGTCCCCCATCCCCCACCTCATTTGCCTGCCGTGGTGGGTGGCGTGCGCCCCCCTAATCCAACCCAAGAATTGCAGCGCCCCCCCACCCCTTGGCAACGGGGAGGAGTGATGCCCCCGCCAGAACCCCCGCGCCTCTCGGATTTGCCCTCCTACCGGAGCACCCCCAAGGCGGGCGTCTCTGCTCTTGCGGATGAGAGTTCTAGTGCCCAAGACCGTTCCCCTCAGGGGGACGGAGTCCAGGGCCTAAGGTCCGCTGGCGCGATCGGTTTGCAGGATGTGGAGCGTTACCGCCGCAGCCGCTTGGGGGGCCGTAAGCGTCCTACCTTTCCCGCTGGCGTTCGTTTGGGCTCCGCACCGCTGGCGCGAATGGCCGGGGTGGTCGGTGTGGGCATCCTCTCCCTATTGGTCATCTGGCAAATGTTGCGGGGCCTCTTCACGCCGCCGCCGGCACCACCGCTGGAGCAACCCCAGGTGCAAATTGAGCAGCCGCCGGTTGACATATCGCTACGCGACGCCTCCGCGAACGACAATCCCGGCCAGACGGAACTCACTCCCACGCCTGAGCTAACCGGCCCTCTGGCGGAGTGGCAAGGAGTACAACAGGTGCGGGTGGTCTCCAACGATGGCCTCAACATTCGCCAGCAACCCAGCCTGACGGGAGCCATTGTCGGGACAGCCCCACGCCAAGCCCTGCTGCGGGTGGTGGAGGTGCAGGCTGGGGAGGGACAGGTGCCCGTCTGGCTGCGCATTGAGCGAGATGGCGCGCCCGGGGGATGGGTCGCCGCCCAGTCGGGCTCCACCCGTCTGGTGGAACGGCTCTAGCTCTCCCTTGCTGCCAGCTGTTATTGCTCCGCAACGCTGCTGCGACCGCGCTACGGGGACGGAGTTCTCGGTCCCGCCCTTTTAAGGGGTATAGTCTGCTTCCTTCTCAACTGTTGTGGATATTCTGCGCAATGCCCCGCTGGGGATTTATCTGGAAGAGCCTCGCACCTGGCTACATTGCCTGGATCCGCGGGTTAAGCTGGCCTGGCTGCTCAGCTTTCTCCTCAGCCCCATTTTGGCCGGCAATGGTTGGCGCTTGGCCGTGGTGGTGGCTCTTCTGCTGCTAACTGTGGCGGCCCGTCTGCCGCGCCGGGTTTGGTCGGGCCAACTCTCCCTGGTGCTGGCCCTGAGCCTGCTCACCTTTGGGATCACCAGCTTGGCGCCGGATGGATTGGGGGTTTTTCCCCAACCGCAACGGCAGGATATGCAGGTGGTAGGCTATGGGCTGATTCCCGTTAGCGGTGCCGAGCGCTCTGTTCGCGACAGCGGGAGGGATTCCTTTTTGGCTGTAGAACAGGGATCCCCAGACCGTGCCTGGCGGGAGCAAACCCGTGCTTGGCAAACCCCTTACCGCTACCGCCTGGTTCAGTTTTCCCTGTTGGGGCGAACCTTTCAGGTCTCCCGCCGTTCTCTATCGGTGGCGCTGCGGCTGGGCACCCTCATTTTTACGTTGCTCTACGCTACCCATTTGTTTTTGTTGACCACGGCCCCCGAAGAAATTGCCGAGGGGATCGGCCAATGGTTGCAGCCTCTCAAGCGTTGGAGATGGCCGATTGCCGAAGTAATTCTCACCCTCACCTTGGCGCTGCGCTTTCTGCCTTTGGTGATGGAAGAGGTGCAAAACTTGGCGCGGGCGGTGCGAACTCGGGATGTGCGCTGGGGATCCCTGAGTTTCCGGGGCGGGATGCAAACCCTGCTGGCCTTGGTGGAGCGCTTTTTTGAAAACTTGCTCCTGCGTGCCGAACAGACGGCTATGGCAATGCAGGCCCGTGGGCTGACCGGCCCAGACCATCCCCTGCGCTGGCACCGCCTACAACTGCGGCGGCTGGATCGCGGCCTACTGGCTCTACTGCCCCTGTTTTGGCTGCTCAGAACCTTGTCCCCCTAAGGTGACCGGCAACACAGCTTTTTCCTACCCAGGGGGATGGGGCTCGTCGCTGCCCATCGGCATGAGCAGCCGAGAGACACAACGCCCATCGGAAGAGAGGTAAAAGGAGAGCTGGCCCCCCATCCGCTGCACCACCCGTTGACACAGGCTGAGTTCCAGACCAGGACTTACCGATAGAGGCGACTTGAGCAGAGGATCTGCGTAGATCACCTGGTTCGGATCCAACTGAAGGGCGGCCATCAGGTGAGGGTCGAAGCTGCCCTGATCCACCACCAGCAGCTCTGCATAGCCAAAGGGCTCCGCATCGCTATCGCGAACGCTGGCTTGGCTCCACAGATCCAGCCGCCCCCCTTCCGGGCTGCGCAAAATAGCGGCTGTCAACACCTCCCAGAGCACCATCTCCAGTCGTTCGGGATCCCCCTGGATGGTAAGGCTCATGTCCCCATGGGCCCGCGGCCATAACTTGCGTTTTTGGGTCAGGGCCTCCACTCGGCGTAGGCTTTTGCGCACCAAGGTTGCCAAGGGCACCGACCGCGACTGCGGCTGCACCTGCCAAGTTTCCGACTGCAACAACGGCCCTGTGGAGACGGTCAGATCCCGCAGCCCTCTGCCGATCTCCACCACCTTTTGCCAGCGGGTGGCTTCGTCTCCGGGAATCTCCGGCACCTGACCCAGGCGGCGCAGGCTGTCCAGAAGGGCATTCTGCATGTCCATCAGGCGGCGGTGTTTGTACCAGTTCAACTCCCTGAGCACCTCCTGCTGCTCTTGCAAAGTTTGCATCCAGAGCAAGCGCCGCACCGTCCAGCCGCAGGTCTGGGCGATCAACATCACAGCCGCCCGCTCGTCGGGATCCCAAACCTTGCCCGCTTCTGCCCCCAAGATCAAAACTCCCAAAGCTCCCGCCTGAGATTCCGTTGGGACAGTGTTGACCAGCAGCCAGGATCCCAGGCCGGTAGCAAAGTGCTCCGCACCGCTGACGCGACTGAGCCAAGTGCGGCTGGCAGGGGGGATCTGGGTGAGCGGGAGAGGTTCTGCTGACTGCAGCGCGTAGGCCAGTAGGGGATCTTGCAGATCGATCTCGGTGGGGCCGGTCTCCGTCCCGGCAGCAAAAGATGGCTGGAGCTGAGCCCGGCTCTCCCCCGGCTGCCAACTAACCATGAGCGCCAGAGGGATCCCCAGCAATTGGGCCGTCTGTCGAGTGGTAGTGGTGTACAGATCTGACAAGGTGGCCGAGTTTTGCAAGGTTAAACAAGTGGTGATCAGGCCCTTGAGCAACTGCTCTTGTCGTTGCCGGCGTTGTTCTGACCGAATTTGCCGCAGGATCACCCCCACCTGTTGGGCAATCCCCCGCAGCAGTTGCCGCTCTTCCCGGCTCCAGGCCCGTAGCTGGGGATGCAACACCAAGAGCAGCCCTTCCACGGGTGTGTTGGCCCCGGTATGGGTCAGCATCAGGGAACGAACTCCTGCCAGTTCCTGCCGCCAAGAGAGCAGGCGCAGATCTTGGTCGTAGTTTTCTGCCACCACCACCTCGCTGCGCATGAGATCCTGCCAGTCCTGGTCGCTCAGAGGGCTGAGCTGCTGTGGCAAAGTCTGCTTGCCTTCCCTGCGGTACTCGTAGAAGAGGCGGGGGATGGGGCTGTCGGGATCCACCGTCAACACGGCCACTGCACCGACTTTCAGGCGCTGGGCCAGGCCGACAATGGCTTGCTGGAGAGCCTGTTGCAGCTCCGCCGGGTTGTAAAGCGAGCGGCCCACCTGTTGCACAAACTCTTGGTCATCGGCCAACTGGCGAATGCGGCGATCCAGATTTTCCAGAGGGCTGGCCAGGGCCAACCCATTGGCGGCAGCGGCCACCAACTGTCGCTCAGCGGCTTGCCAGGTACGGGGCACATCGGATTGCACCCAGATAAACCCCAGCAGATCCTTCTCCAGCAAAATCGGGGCCGCCAAAACGGCCTGGGCCCGCAACTGCTGCATCAGCTTGGGGGGAACCTCAGAGCGAGTCGTCCCTGTGCCGCCCACCACCACCTGGCCATCGGCGAGGGTGTAGTACATGTCCCCCAATTCCCGCAGCGAAAGGCTGACCTCCCCTGTTGGCCCTGCTCCGACTTTCTCCGCCCCGCTGTCGCGAACAGCTTTGGGGACGCTCCCGTGGGGAACGAACTGACCCTGGCTGCGCTCGTGCCAATACACCTGAATGTGGACAGCGCCCAGAAAAGACTGTAACTCCTGCCTCACCAGGCTGACCCGTTCCTGCAGGGATCCCACCTGGCGCATCGCCGTTCCCAACCTCAGGAGCGGATCCTCAAGGCGCTTTTCGGTCTGCTGTTGCCAAGCGTTTTCCAACTCCTGCAGAGAGGCTGCCAACTGCCCCAGCAAAATCCCCAGGAGAGCCTTTTCGTCCTCACGGGTGGTAACCCCCCACATTTGGGATCCCAGCATCAGAATCCCCAAGCAGCGCCGCCGTCCTACTGCCGTTCGCGACAGCGGGCCGTAGGCCGAGAAGGGATAAATGAAACAGCCCTGGATCCCGCCCAGTCGCCTGGCCTCCCGCTGCCAAATGCCCATGCGCGGCTCCTGAGAGAGGTCAGGCAGGCTGATCGGTCGCTGCTCGATCACCACCTGCTCCAGGATCTCCCCCGGCTGTAGAGGATGCACCGCCCGCAGTAGGGTTTGATCCTCAAGAAGGGTCACTCCCCCCTGGCCCACCAACTGGTGATTTTGATAATCGTAAAAGGCCAGCCAGACCAGCGGCGCCCCAAACACCGCCCCGACATAGTCGAGGGTGAGCTGAATCAGCCCATTGGCATCCGTTTGCTCTCGCATCTGTTGCAATGTCGCTTGCAGGGCCACCAGGGGAGATATTGACCCAGCTCTATCCGAAGAATAAGGGGGAACAGACTGAACCATACCTGTGTGGATCTATTCCGCAGGTTCCTCTGCAAGCCAATGCCGTATCAGCCAGACTTCAGCTCGTCTCTGTTATGAGCCTTCTCGTCTCCCTGCTTCCTTGTTACTGGGCAACACTGACACAAAAAAGCGAGGAGAAGCGAGCCCGGACTTGTTGCTGTTTGAAACAACTATAGCCCCCAGATGAAAGGCTGGGTAGCAATAGGGGCAGCCGAAGTCTTTGACATGCTCCCCCGCCTAAAGGCAGGGGATTCCGGTTCCTGGTTCTGCGACAACTTGCCGTGTTGGGTTGCCCCTCCACAACAGCGGTGCTCATCTCCCCAGGCGTTCCCCCAAGCGCTACGCGCCACTGATGCAAGCGCAGGGCGGTTTCCTCTCGCGCCAGCGGGACAGAATCCTTATGCCCTTAGGTGCCGTTGCGAACAACAACTAAAAAACCTATTGAGGTTGCATCCAGTCGTGAGACTGTTGGGCTTAAGGCCTACGGCCCGCTTACGCGAATAGAGCGGTTGATTACCCTGTCGCTGCGGGCAGCATAGCACACAGCCGCCCTAAAGCGCGGGGCTTTAGACCCAGTTTTTTGGTAAGTGATTAAGTAATTAATTTGGGGTTAATTGTGGGAAGGCTTCACAACTGGGATCCCGCGCAGCTTGTGAGTATGGGTCACCAAGCTCTGGACAAAGTGTTGAAAGCGCTGTTGTAGCTTCTCGTCTTTGAGATTGCCTTGCTCGTCAAAAGCGTTCCAAGCCCGACCGATGGCGATTTGCTCTGGGATCACCCAGCCATGCACCCAACGCACAATCAAGCGCATCTGGTTCAGGGTATTGCTGTTGCTCTCGCCGCCCAAAACGCTGATTAACCCAAAGACCTTACCCTCCAGTTGCTCAAAACTCAACAGATCCAGTGCATTTTTCAGGCTGCCGCTGATGCCGCCGTGGTACTCCGGGCTGGCTAGGATGATCCCATCCGCCCGCTTCATGGTTGCTCGTAGGACTGCCACATCGGGATAATCCGCATAGGACTCCGAGCCATCCACAAAGGGCAACTTCATCTGCCGCAGATCGAGGATGTGCAACGGGGTCCCCAACTTCTCAAACTCGCGCCGCGCCACCTCCAGCGCCTGGTACGTTAAGGAATTGGGCCGCAGGCTGCCCCCGATTGCCACGAAACGGGCCTCAGAGGTTTCAGCCATGGTGGTTTGAGGATTGCCAGTGAGGGCTTGTAGAGGAGACATGGGCTGGACTCCCGAGCAGACATTAGTTACGTTGCAAACAATCATAACTCGTACCAACTTCGAGTTGTAAAGATTTCCTTAACTTTTCTGCTCCGCAACGCTAACACGTTTGCCGAAGGGTCGCGTAGCGATAGCAGCCGGATTCCTATCCAGAACTGGGGATCTGGATACCCTTTAGCAAAGGGATCCGGGGCCAACGGATCACCTGCAGCAGGTTGGAAAAATCATCCCGCCAGACGGGATCCCCGGCTTGGGGCAAAAGGGGCTGCCAGGGATCCAGTTCCTGCAGGACTCCAGAGTTTTGGGCCAAAGGGCTCCGCCCTGCTGAGGCGGTCGTCGAAGCGTCGCGCGGCGATAACAGCACCCAGTGGGAAGGGGCCAGCCCCGCCTGTCGTTGCTCAGGGGAGAGATCCCGGTGGTCTTGGTGCCAAGCGTGAAGCTGCAGGGATCCGGCCAGGCCGGCCAACACCGGGGCCAAGTCGAGGTGGCGGTTGGTGATGTTGAACAGCAGCCAGCCCTGGGGTTTGAGCTTGCTCAGGTAGAGGGCCAAAGCCTCTTGCGTGAGCAAATGCACCGGCACCGCGTCAGAGCTGAAGGCATCCATCACCATCAGGTCGTAGCTGCCCTCTGGGATCCCCTTGAGGCTGAGCCGGGCATCGCCGAGGATGACCTGCACCTGCGCCCGTGCCTGAGCCCACCGGAGATAGGAAAAATAGCGGCTCGCCCAATCGGCCACGGTGGGATCCAACTCGAAAAACGTCCACTCATCCCCTGGCTCGGCATAGGCGGCCAACGTGCCGATCCCCAGCCCCAACACCGCAATGGCGGGCGTGGGATCCACAGTCTGGGCTCTGAACGCCGCAAACACCTGCCCAACCGGCCCAGACCGAGAAAAATAGGTCAGCGGCTCCAGCGCTTTTTCCGGATCCAAGTTTTGGCTGCCGTGTAGAGTGGTGCCGTGCAGAAGGCTGCGGAAGGATCCCTGCTCAGTTTGGTATTCCACGATCCGGTTGAGGCCGAAGGCGCTGCGCTCGCTGTGGATCACCTGCAGTCCCGGCTGCAGCCAGGGTTGCCCCAGCAGCACAACCAACCCCGCCATTGCTCCCACCCAACCGACCTTGGCCTGCCAGCTAGGGGCTCCGCTCTGCTGCTGTGAACGGCTCTCCCCTGACACCAACAGCGCCAGCACCGCCCAGCCCAACGCCAAACCCACCCCAGCGCCCACCTGCAGCAACGCCTGCGGTTGAAAGTGCAACAGCAGCAAAGGCAGGAGCAGCCCCAGCCCCAGCCACAGGCCCACCCGCCCCCCCTGCGCCCCCAGCACGGCCAGCGACATCCCCAGCAACAGGGGATATTCCAGCACCGTCTCGAACACCTGCGGTGCCAAGAGGGCAGAGAACATTCCCCCCAAACTCCCCCCCAAAGCCAGCCACAGGTAAAACTGCGTCAACTGCTTCACCGGCGGGCGACGGCAAGCTAACCGGCTGTGGCAGCCCCAGCTCACCAGCCCAAAGGTGATCAGATGCAGCGGCAGAAGCAAAAAACCGGGCCTCACCCAGCCCAAGACCTGTACCCCCACCGCCCCGCAGGCCAGAAGAGCTGTTGTTCCCAAAACCCACTCATTGGGGTGGATCCCCCCGAAAGCCAGCATGAGTGTCAGCAGATAGATCCCCAGAGGAATGGCCCACAACAGGGGCACTGCCGCCACGTCGGTGGTCAACAAGGTGGTGACCGCCACCAACAGGCCCGCCGGCAAAAAAGCCAGACCCGCCCAGCGCCAACGCTCTCGCCAGGAAACAGTCAAATCCCCCGGAGCAGCGCCGGATCCCTGGGAATCTGCCCCGCGTTCTTGTTGCTCTGCAACGCTGTTGCGACTGAGCAGCAGACCCACCCCGCTTAGCAGCACCAGGGCTGCCACCAGCGCGTAGGATCCCGTCCACAGGTGAGTTTGCCCAGCCAAAGACAGGCGGGGCTCCAACACCAGCGGGTACCCCAGCAGCCCGCCCAAGCTGCCGGCATTGCTGGCCACATAGAGAAAGTAGGGATCCGGGATCCCCTGTTGTTCCGCGCCCCCTCTTGCTGCCAACCCCCGTTGCAGCAACGGCGTCGTCGCCGACAGGAGAAACAGCGGCACTCCAGCTCCCAAAGTCAAGTCTGCCAACAGAGCGAGAGGGGGCCACCATCCTTCCGGTTGGCCGGGGATCCCCAATTGAAAGGGCAGAAGCCTCAGACCGGCCAGCAACAGGATCCCGTGGATCAGCACCCCCATCCTGGGATTGAGGCCGCGCCCCAGCCGATCTGCCCACAGGTAGCCCAAAAGCAGGGTGGCCTGAAAAAAGGCCAGGCAGGTATTCCACACCAGGGGGGATCCCCCCCACAGCGGCAGCAGCAACTTGCCCAGCAGCAACTGTCCCCAAAAGAGGCAAAAAGCGCTGCCAAACAAGCTGAGGCCAACCAGCCAAATCAAAGCCGACCTACCGCAAACCCCTCAACTGCCAGTATTCCCCACTTTCTCCCGGAAGCTTGAGGTGGGATTCACAGTCATTTCAGGTTAGCTAGACCGCCGAGAAGCCCCGCACTCTATGCGTCAGCATGAGTGCAGAAGTATGTCACGATCGCAACGCTGACGCAAACCCAAACTGCACTCCCAATGTTGCCATACAGCGCTAACGCGAACACAGAGCATCGCTGGCTCTGGCGTAACCAGCCCATTCGCTACCAACAGTCGGGATCCGCAGGCCCAGCCGTGTTGCTCATCCATGGCTTCGGGGCCAGCAGCGACCATTGGCGGAAAAATTTGCCGGAGCTGGGGCAGCACTGTCAGGTGTATGCGATTGATTTGTTGGGGTTTGGGGGATCCGCCAAGCCTCTGCCGGGATCCCCTTTGCCCTACACCTTCGAGACCTGGGGATCCCTGGTGGCCGATTTTGTGCGAGAGGTGGTGGGCCAGCCAGTCTATCTGGTGGGCAACTCGATTGGCTGCATTGTGGCTTTGCAGGCGGCGGTTCTGGATCCGGCCCAGGTTTTGGGGGTGGCGATGTTGGATCCCTCGCTGCGGCTGTTGCACGAGCGGAAACGAAAGCAGATCTCCTGGCTGCGCCGCCGGTTCACCCCTTTGCTGCAATCCCTGCTGGGGTGGCCCCCCTTTGGTCGTTTCTTCTTCGCTCAAGTGGCCCAGGCTAGGGCCATTCGCAATATCCTTCTACAAGCCTACGGACGCAAAGAAGCGGTCACCGAGGAACTGATCCAGCTTTTGCTCAAACCCGCTTTGGAGCCGGGGGCGGCAGAGGTCTTTTTGGCCTTTGTGCGCTATTCTCAGGGGCCTTTGGCTGAAGATCTCTTGCCTCAGCTCACCTGTCCCGTCTTGATCTTGTGGGGGGAAGCGGATCCCTGGGAACCCATTGCTCTGGGGCGGGCCCTGGCACAGTTTCCTTGCGTGGTGGGGTTCATCCCGTTGCCGGGGGTCGGCCATTGCCCCCAGGATGAAGCCCCCGAGCTGGTCAACCCGCTGCTTTTGGATTGGATCCGGGATCCCACCAAAAAACCTGAAAAAGGAGTTCGTTCCGCCGGGATCCCCTCACCCCCCCTGCAAGAGGAGAGCTAGGAAGTGGCGCAGCAGGAGCTTCCCCGTGCTGGGGAATGGCATGGGCTGCCCTTGGAATCCTCGTACCTACGCCCGACCGAGGTGCTCCAGTCGATCCAGGTTGGGGCCGCTCAGCCGGAATGCCTGGCCAAACCCCTGGATGAAGCTGCCAGCTTTGGGGATGATCTGACAGAAGTGAAAATCCGCCAAGCCCAGGATCATCTCGGCAATCTCGTACTTGGCGCGGTAGAGGGCTTCAAACCCCTGCGCCTGCGCCTCCTCGCGGCTGAGAAACTGGGCTTCTCCGCTCACCATCACCCGCGGCAGGGCGTGGTTACTGCGGGGATCCCCTGGGGTGGGCGGCTCGTGGATGAGCAGGCTGGCACGGGGATCTGCCCGCAAAGCCTGGGTGTGGCCAGAAAGATCGCTGATGACAATGGCAAAGCGCAAGGGATCCCGCTGCACCACAAAAGGCACCAACGACACCGCCGGGGATCCCTGCTCCAGCACCGCCAAGCTGGCCACCGGCTGGCCATCCAGCAGCATATTTAACTGTTCCAGCACCGACATGGTTGTCCTCCAGTCCCCTTGCTATTATCAGCTCCCCTGTACTGGGACAAGAGCCACAACCCTGCTTACAGGCTGTTCCTGGCCTGGTTGAACTCTGCCCGGCAGCTCGGAACATTGGGCGTCAACAACGTTGTAAATAAAACTTTACAATCCTATGCAAAGCGAGCTACGCTGGTGAAGAAAGCACAAGGAGAACCCTATGACCCGATATCGCTCCGTTGTCGTCGAAGAAGGTGGTCGGCTGAACAACTACGCCATCGAGCCGGAAATGTATGTGGACAGCACCCCCCGCGTGGGCTTCACCGAATATGCAGAGCGCTTGAACGGGCGTTTGGCAATGATCGGCTTTGTTGCCCTGATCCTGTTTGAAGCTCTGTCCGGTACCACCCTGCTCGGCTGGCTGCAATCCCTGGGCCGATAAGCCAAAGAACGCTTCCTAGGAAGAGGGCTGTCTCTAATCGCCGATTGACTGTTCGCGATAGTGGGACGGAGTCCTCACTTTGCTGCACAGTTCTCTACAACCTGATGTGCAAACGCTAGGCAGTTGTGCGAGTGTGCAGAGAGCGGGTGGTTAGGTTTATGTTTCTAGACCCCAGCTACCGTTTGAAATGTACCCCAAGCTCTGGGGGAACTAACGCCTGTGGAGACTCCTCTGGCGGGGTGGTAGGTCTAAAACCTACCGCTAGTCAAGGGTTGCTGAAGCAGGAAGAAAGCAACAGCGCTGAGCAAAAATCTGTTCTGTTCAGCTAGAAATCGCAGGAGCCCCGCACTGTACCCGTAGGGTCAGTGTCGGGAGGAATGCGGAAGTTATGATAGAACCATGACCCAAGTCCTGACCGTATCCTGCAAGCTCAAGGCGTCCCAGTCGCAAGCCGCCAAATTGGACGCGACTTTGGAGGCTTTTGGCCAAGCCTTGAATTGGGTCAACCAGAACACGCCGGAGAAAGTCGCCAACGCCGTTAAGCTCCAGTCTCTGTGCTACCGCGAAATCCGTGCCCGGTTCGGCTTATCCAGTAACTTGGCTCAGCAGGTCTGCAGACGGCTGGCCGGTGCCCGTAAAGTTGCCCAACAGAAAAACCGCCCCGTCAAAGCGTTCAAAGGGGGCTTCGCTACCTACGACGCTCGTATCTTTTCGTTCCGCGAGAAAGACTGGACGGTGTCGCTGACCACGGTGGAGGGTCGGGAGCGCTTTGAGCTGGCGATTGGCCGTTACCAGAGAGAACAGTTGGCAGGCTCCAATCCCAAATCTGCCACTCTGGTCAAGCGCAAAGACGGTTCCTACTCCATTCAAATCTGTGTGGAAACGGAACCGTCCCCACCGCAACGCACGGATAGGGTGCTGGGGGTGGATTTGGGCAGGACGGATATTGCTCATACAAAGGACTCCGTCCCGCTTGCGCGAACGGAAGGAGATAACTGGAATGGACAGCAGTTGAACAAAGTCCGAGACCATCACTTGCGGTTGAGGGCGGTACTTCAACGCAAAGCCAGTAAGGGCACCCGCAGTTCGCGGCGCAGATGCAGAGAACTGTTGCAACGGCTGTCTGGCAAGGAAAGACGCTTTCAGTCGCGTCAGCGTTGCGTAGCAAAAACGTGGGTCAATCATCGCATCTCCAAAGCTATTGTCTCTAGGGCAAAGGCGACAAACAGCGCTATTGCTCTGGAAGACCTGACAGGGATCCGGGAAAGAGTCAATCAACAACCCCGCAGCAAAACCGAAAGGCGCAGGGCCAACAGTTGGGCGTTCTACCAACTACGTCAGTTTCTGGAATACAAGGCGAGGGCTGCAGGGGTTTCTCTGATTCTTGTGCTGCCTGCTTACACGTCGCAGACCTGTCACCGGTGCTTACACATCCACCCTGAGCAGGGCAAGTCCTACCGCAGTGGCAAGTCGTTCAAGTGTGGGCACTGTGGATGGGAAGGGGATGCGGATTTGAATGGTGCGAATGTGATTGCGCTTTTGGGGGCTGTCGTAAACCAGCCTAGAGGTCCGGGCTTGTTTTGTTCTCTGGTAGAGCAGAGCAGGCTCAGGGCTACTGAAAGCCCGCTCCGTACCGCTTTAGCGGTCGGAGTCGGGTAGTTTACAGCGGCATCTCCCAGTGCAGCTCGACATGGGTGTGGCCTTCCGGGGTGCGGGTGCGATGCCAGGATCCCTTGGGTAGATAGCGGGCGATGGTGTTCATGGCCTTGCTGCCGTAGCCGCCGCTGAGGCCGGGAGCGTACTCGATACCATCGTTGACCACGGAAAGGCAGCAGTGGCGCTCCGTTTGGGCCAGCGACACCTTGACAAAGGAAGCATTGCCTTTGGGGGGTTGTACATGGGCGATGACATTGCCGATGGCCTCCCGCAAAAAGCGCAAGATGTCTTCTCGCTGATCAAACCACTCACCGGTGTTGGGCTCCTGCAGCGGTTGCAGTTGCCGCTCTACAGATAGCGTTAGGCTGCCCGATTGGATCAGTTCATCCAGATAGATCTCGATGCCTCGATGCAGCCCTTCTCGTAAGCTGGGGGAGATGCGCAGCTTGGCAGCTAGAGTGCGCACATCGTTGAGCTGATTCCGGATCCCGCGTCCGATCCTCTCCAGTTGTTCGAGCAGGTGGTCGTAGACGGCGGGGTCGGGCGACCTGCCTTGCTGCTGCTGCCATTGCAAGCTCTCCAAGTCGTCCATCACCACCTTCAACTCCTGCAGCTCCCGATCGTGAATGTCGGTGGCTACCCGGTAAAGCAACTTGCGGGCTTGGTCGATAGCTGCCTCCTGTTCGGCCCGACGCAGACGCTCCAATTCCTGCTGTTGGGCCAAGAGCCGCTCCTGATTCTCCACAATGATCAAAGTGAGCAGCAGGCTTACCCCCGTTAGCCCACTGGCCAAGGCTGGCAAGACGAGAGGCCAAACCCAACGCCACAGCAGAAACTGGGCCACAGCCAACCCTTCGTAAACGGCAAGCCCTACCATGGGTCGCAGGAGAAACTGCTGTTGCTTCCAGCCCCAATGGCTCAAAAGTGCTCCGCACCGCTGACGCGAACGTAGGGGGGGACGATAAAGCACCAAGAGCAGTCCCGTTCCCACTCCCAGCAGCAAAACCACCGCAGCCGCCACCCCCTCTGGCACAGATTGGTAGACCTCTCCGGTGAGCAGGCTGGAGAGGATTTGCGCCTGCAACTCCACCGCCGCAATCTGGGATCCATCCGCAGTCCGCACCGGGAAGGTCTCTGGATAGCCGCCCACAAAGCCCACCAGGACAATTTTGTCCCGCAGTTGGTCGGCAACTTCGGGGTCAAGGGGAGGGATCCCTTCTTGGCCGCGGCAGGCTTGGCTGGGGTTGACCAAAGTGCTCCGCACCGCTGTCGCGACTGAGCCAGCAGACCCGGATCCTGCTTGTGGAACAGCCGGAGGGCAAACCTGTTCGATGGGGATAATGGGGATCCCGTGCTGGGATCCGAGGGGGTTGAATTGGATCGGCTGCAACCCCCGCTCGCGAAACCAGCGGCTGGCCCGCTCCGGGTCGTATTTGGCAAAAGCCAGAGCCTCGACCGAGGCGAACATCTGCTCCTCTTGGCTGTCGCGGCGCAGGTAGAGCCCCCGCAACTGGGCCTGGCGCAGGATCCCGGCCCTATCCACCCGATATTGCACCACCCCCTGCACATGCTCTGGCGGCACCAGGTACTCCAGCCGCAGAGAAGAGAAGGGCAGAAAATGGTTGTAGATGTTAATCTCGGAGCGGCCAAAGCTCTCGCTGCTGCGGGTGGCCAGGACCAAGCGATCTGGGTAGCGCTGCACCACCTGACGCAGAGGGGCATCTAAGTTCTCGTTGCCCAGGTTTTGAGGTACCACAAAGCTGCTGGGCAGGTTTAGCACCACCACCCTGGCCTCAGCTTCTTCCAGTAGACGCAACGTCAGGCCGGCGTAGTTGGCCCGTTCCAGAAGGAAGTCAACTTGATGTTGGCCAAGGTGCTCTGCACCACTGGTGCGGCCATTGCTTTCCCCCTGTCCGCTGTTCCCGTTAGCGGGAACGTGCTCCGCACCGCTGTCGCGATCGAGTCCTATACGACCATCAATGCCGACGATCACCACCTCGGGAGAAGGCTGCTGAGGGCCACGCCAAGCGTACAGCCACTCCTGGGCGTCGCTCTCCATCCGCACCAACAAAGGATGCTGAGCAGAAAGGTTAAGCAGAGCAGCCCAACCCAAGCCCCAAGCCAACGCCCAGCCCAGCCGCCGCCGGGAGGGGGACAGTCGAGCTGGAGAAGTATAGCCCTGGCCAACGAGAAAGGGAGGGACGGGATCCGGCATATTGCAAAGGGCTTTGCACCGCTGACGCGACCACACGAACGGCAGTGCAGACGCGAGCCAGCTAAAAAGCGCATGGAGTTTTCTCTGCCATTTTGGCCGCTGCCGGCGGCTGTCGAGGGGATCCCTGGCCCCCCCGTTGCTGGGGGAAAACCGCAGCCTCAGTGGTGATGGTTGCGCACCCGCGCTGCTTCCTCAGGGCTAATGCCGAGGCGAGTGAGGTTGATGCGGCCTTTGTGATCGATGCTGCGCACCTTGACCACCACCTCATCCTCCACAGCCACCTCATCTTCCACCCTGCCGACGCGGTACTCCGCCAGTTGCGAAATGTGGATCATGCCTTCTTTGCCGGGCAAAAACTCCACAAAAGCGCCGATGGGGATGATGCGGGTCACCTTGCCCAAATACACCTGCCCCTCTTCCACCCGCCGCACCAGATTTTCGATCATCTCCCGAGCGGCTTCGGCTTGCCCCCCCACCGAGGAAGACACGGTGATCGTGCCATCGTCGCTGATGTCCACCTTGGCCCCCGTCGCTTCGGTGATGCCGCGCACCGTCTTGCCGCCAGGGCCGATAATCTTGCCGATATCCTCGGGATCCACCTTGAACGTGAGCAGACGGGGAGCTGTTTTGGCCAACTGGGGTCGAGGGGCGGCAATGGTCTCCAGCATCTTGTCGAGGATGAACTCGCGCCCGGCCTTGGCTTGCCGAATGGCCTGCTCCACCACGTCAACGGTGATGCCGGTGATTTTCATGTCCATTTGCAAAGCAGTGATCCCCGCCCGCGTACCGGCCACCTTGAAGTCCATGTCCCCCAGAAAGTCCTCGATCCCCTGGATGTCGGTGAGGATGCGCACCTCGTCCCCCTCCTTAATAAGGCCCATGGCCACCCCGCTGACCGGCGCTTTGATCGGCACCCCAGCATCCATTAGGGAAAGAGTAGAGCCACAGACGGATCCCATCGAGGTGGAACCATTGGAGGAGAGCACTTCCGACACCACCCTCACCACGTAGGGAAACTCCTCTTCCTTGGGCAGCACCGGCACCAAGGCCCGCTCCGCCAGCGCCCCATGACCGATCTCCCGCCGTCCCGGCGAGCGTGAAGGCCGCGTTTCTCCCACCGAAAAGCCCGGAAAATTGTAGTGGTGCATGTAGCGCTTCTCATCCACCGGGTGCAAGTCGTCCAGCTCCTGGGCATCGCCGGGGGTGCCGAGGGTAGTGATGGAAAGGACTTGGGTGAGGCCGCGATTGAACAAGGCACTGCCGTGAACCCTTGGGATCAAACCCACCCGGCAAGAGACCGGTCGCACCTCGTCCAGCTTGCGTCCATCCACCCGCACCCCCTCTTGCAGGATTTGCTGGCGCATCAGCTTCTTGAGCAGAGCCTTGAACTGGTTGTCCAACTCTTTGGGGTTTTCCAGAAGATAGAGCCGCAAGGGATCCCCCTCTGGCCGTTCCTGGATTTGGGCCTCCAGCTTGGCCTTGAGCTCCTCCAGTTGCTGTTCCCGGCTGGTCTTGTCCAAAAACTGCCTGAGAATGGAGCGAATGCCCTCCTGAGCCTGCTCTTCTACAAAGGCAATCAGCTCCTCGTTTTTGGGGGGAGGGGGCAGCTCTACCGGGGTGATGTTGAGATCCGCCAGGACTTGCTGTTGGGCTTTGAGCAGCTCCTGGATGGCCTCAAAACCAAACTCGATGGCCTCCACCACATCCTTTTCCGGCAGTTGGTTGGCCCCGGCTTCCACCATGATCACGCCATCGGCACAGCCGGCCACCACCAGATCCAGATCGCCCGCCTCAATTTCGGCATAGGTGGGGTTGAGGATAAATTCATCCTTGACCAAGCCCACCCGCACCGCCGCCACGGGGCCATTGAAGGGGATGCGAGCGCCGTGAATGGCTAACGAGGCTCCCAAAATACACAACACATCGGGCGGCACCGTATCGTCCACCGAGAGGGTGGTGGCCACCACCTGCACATCATCCCGCAGCCATTCCGGGAACAACGGACGAATGGGTCGGTCTATTAAGCGAGAGATCAAAGTGGCCCGTTCCGGTGGCCGGCCTTCTCGCCGCAGATATCCCCCTGGGATCCGCCCCGCTGCGTAGAGGCGCTCTTCGTAATCGACCAACAAGGGCATAAAATCAACGCCAGGCCGGCCTGGCTGCCGTGTGGCGGTAACCAAAATCGAGGTTTCGCCCGAAGTCAGCCAAACCCCGCACCCTGCCTGGGGGGCCATCAGCCCAATATTGATGTCAATTTCCCGCCCATAAAAGGAAATCGACCGAGTGTATTCTGCCATGTAACGCTTCGCCTTCTTTTTTTCTTGCCGCTATCGTAGCATTCTCCTTTTGCTCCTTTTCAGCCCCCGCTGACCGGAGGGATCAGAACGACTTCGTCTCCCGCCGATAGGGGAGTGTCGGCAGCTACAAAATTGAGGTTGAGACCGAAGCGCGTTTGGGAGCGCCAAGGAGCCAAGCTGGGGTAGCGCTGGATCAGTTGATCGCACAGTTGCCCGACGGTGGTACCGGGGCTCACCTGCAGGCACATTTCAGTTTGTCCGATCACTTCTTGATAGATGGCAAAGAGCTTCAGCGTGATGGAAAAAAGCTCATCGGGGGCTGGATTTTGGGCAGCAACCATCGACAGTGCTCCCACCTGCTTTGAACGATCTTGTAGACAATCTTGGGCAATCTTTGGCCGGTTTGTCCACCAGAATCCTCTGCCCATCTCCTACTCATCAGGGATCCCCACAACCCCAGAAAAATCGGCTCTGGAGAAGCGAAAAAATACCCGCCTCCTAGATCCCGGTGAGGGGTTGGGGCGTCGCCCAAACAAAACTGTTCTTTTAGCTCTGGCCGGGGATCCGGGGCAAGGCTAGGGTAGGCCAAAAGCTTGCTTGGCAGCCAACCGGCTTCTGTGCTGATGCTAGAGCCACTGACCCCCTCCCAAATCAGGGCCTACTTGGATCGGATTGGCTACGTTGGCCCCACCCAGCCCACCCTGCAAACCCTCCGCCAGATCCACCTAGCCCACCTGCTGCGGGTGCCGTTTGAAAATCTGGACATTCATCGGGGTCGTGCCATTCGCCTGGAGCGGGATCCCCTGTTTCACAAGATTGTCCGGGAGCGGCGGGGTGGGTTTTGCTTCGAGCTGAACAGCCTGCTGGCCGCTGCCCTGCAGGGGATGGGGTTTTCGGTACACCTACTCTCAGGACAGGTGAGCCGGTCGGAGTTCGATGTCCGCTTTGGGCCTGAGTGCGACCACTTGGCTGTGCAGGTGAACATTGGCGATACAGCCTGGCTGGCAGATGTGGGGTATGGGGATGCCTTTCGCGAACCGCTGCGGCTGGGGGATCCTGGGGTTCAGGCCCAGGCTGAAGGACGCTACCGCCTCACCCCTTGGCCAGGGAATCCCACCGCTCGTCGGTATTGGCTCGTTCAGCAGGAACAGCCGGATCACACCTGGAAAACTCTGTTTCTTCTGGATCGGATCCCACGCTCCCTGCAGGAGTTCGAGCCCATGTGCCGCTTCCACCAAACTTCGCCAGAATCGATGTTTACTCGGCTCCGCCTTTGCACCCTAGCCACTCCAACCGGACGGATTACCCTCACCGCCCGCGCCAATGGCTCTTTCAAGTGGATCGAGACCACTCCAGAAGGCCGCCGGGAACGCCCTCTCAAGGACGAGAAAGAGTATGAACAACTGCTCGCTTGCGCCTTCGGGATCCACCTTTCTCCATCTCCTTCTGCCGCCGAGGAACGCAGGGAAAACAAGCCAAATGGCAATTTAACAGAGCCCACCCCAATCTCCCCCGAGCCAGGTTAGAACCCCTGCCAGTTAATGTCAAAATAGTAAGGCAATGTTTCGTTATCTCAGTAACCGTTATGGATGCTGCCGCGGTCGCTGCGTTTGATGGCCAAGCTTTGGATCACGTACTCATTTTCGACACCACCCTGCGAGACGGGGAGCAGTGCCCCGGCGCCACCCTCAACACCGAAGAAAAGCTGGCCATTGCCCGGCAGTTGGCCCGGCTGGGCGTCGATATCATCGAAGCGGGATTTGCCTATGCCAGCCCTGGTGACTTTGAGGCCGTGCAGAAGGTGGCCGAGCAGGTGGGAACCCCCGATGGCCCTGTGATTTGCAGCCTGGCCCGTGCCCTAAAGCCGGACATTGAGGCCGCCGCCGCCGCCCTGAAGCCTGCTGCCAAGCCCCGCATCCACACCTTCATCTCCACCTCAGACATTCACTTGAAGTATCAGTTGCGCAAAACCCGCGCCGAAGTGCTGCAAATTGCCGAGGAGATGGTGGCCTACGCCAAGTCCTTCGTGGACGATGTGGAGTTCTCCATGATGGACGCCACCCGCTCCGATCCCGAGTTCCTATACCAGGTGATTGAGGCGGCCATTCGGGCGGGGGCTACAACCATCAACATCCCCGATACCGTCGGCTATGTCATGCCGGAGGAGTTTGGCCAACTGATCAAGGGCATCCGCGAAAATGTGCCCAACATTAAGCAAGCGATCCTTTCCGTGCATGGCCACGACGATCTGGGGGTTTCGGTGGCCAACTTCTTGGAAGCGATCAAGCAGGGCGCACGTCAGGTGGAAGTGACGGTCAACGGCATTGGTGAGCGGGCCGGCAACACAGCGCTGGAAGAGTTGGTGATGGCCCTGCACGTGCGGCGCAGCTACTTCAACCCCTACTTCGGCCTGCCGGTGGACTCCGAGAAGCCTCTCACCCACATCAAAACCCAGGAGATCTATCGCACCTCCCGCCTGGTCTCTAACCTCACCGGCATGTTGGTGCAGCCCAACAAGGCCATCGTCGGCTCCAACGCCTTTGCCCACGAATCCGGCATCCACCAGGACGGCATGCTGAAAAACCGCCAGACCTACGAGATCATGGACGCCCAGACCATTGGCCTGCAATCGAGCACCTTGGTGTTGGGCAAGCACTCGGGCCGCAATGCCTTCCGCACCCGCCTGAAAGAACTGGGATTCGAGCTGTCGGAGCAAGATCTGAACAGAGCCTTCTTGCGCTTCAAAGAACTGGCCGACAAGAAAAAAGAAATCTCCGACCTGGATCTGGAAGCGATTGTTAACGACGAAACTCGCCCGGTGCCGGAGCTCTATCGCCTGGAGCATGTGCAAGTGGTGTGTGGCAATCGGGAAGCTCCCACCGCCACGGTGCGGCTGGTAACCCCGGAAGGAGAAGAGCGGGTGGACGCTGCTGTGGGCACAGGCCCGGTGGATGCGGTGTACAAGGCCATCAACCGCATCGTCAATATCCCCAACAAGCTGATCGAGTTTTCCGTCCAATCGGTTACCGCTGGCATCGACGCCATTGGGGAAGTCACCATCCGCCTGCGCCACGAAGACCGCATCTTTTCCGGCCATGCCGCCAACACCGACATCATTGTCGCTTCTGCCCAAGCCTATATGAATGCCCTCAACAAGCTCTACTCTGCGCTGCATGCGGCGCGCTCCACTCCTGAACAACGGGAGGCCGCCACACAAAAAATCTAAAGGTGCTCTGCACCGCTGGTGCGAACGCTTTGGGGGCTGCCAGAAGGGATCCCGTCCGCAAACACCCGCCCGATCACTTCCTCAATGGGCGGGTCGGTTACCGTTAGATCCAGCACCTCCAGCTCCGCCAACAGCTTCGCCACCGTCTGGGTAAGCTGCTCCCGCTGCACCCAAAGCCGCGCCTCACAGCCGCCGGCCTCTCCATCCGTGCGCACCTCTCCATAGAGCTGCAGTTGAGCCACAGGGCAAGGGCGGGCCAATTCCAACTTCACCTCTCGGTAGGGGGCAAAGCGCTCCAGCAGCCCCTCGAGGTCGCCATCGTAGATGAGCTGCCCCGCGTTGATGACCAGCACCCGTTGGCACAGCGCAGTAATATCGGCCATGTAATGGCTGGTCAACAGCACCGTTGCTCCGTAGCGGCGGTTGTAGTCCCGCAGAAATTGCCGCACACCGGCCTGAGCGTTGACATCCAACCCCAAGGTGGGCTCGTCCAAAAACAAAATCTGCGGGCGGTGCAACAGAGCCGCCAACAGCTCCGCCTTCATCCGCTCCCCCAGCGAGAGCTTGCGCACCGGTTGCTTCAGCTTGCTTTCTAGGTCGAGCAGCTCTGCCAGCTCCCCCACCCGAGTTTGAAACTCTTTTTCGGGGATCTCGTAAACGGCAGCGTTGATGCGCAGAGAGTCCATCGCCGGCAGATCCCAGATGAGCTGCTGCTTCTGTCCCATCACCAGGGTGATCTGCCGCAAAAAAGCCGGCTCCCGGCGGTAGGGCACATGGCCGACCACCTGCACCGTGCCGCCGGACGGATAGATTAAACCGGTCAACATCTTGAGGGTCGTGGTCTTGCCCGCCCCGTTGGGCCCCAAGAATCCCACCATCTCCCCCGGCTGAACTTGAAAGCTCACGGACTGCACCGCCGGGATGTAGCGATAGGTGCGACGAAAAAAGTGGCGCAAGGTGCCAACCACTCCGGGATCCTTGACGGCCACTGGATAAACTTTGCTCAGGTTGTGGGCGGCAATGATTGGCTCCAACCGGGTCGGAACATCAGTTGACATCTGTCCTTACCCCCACGAAATAGCCAGACCCGCTACCCCAACCCCAAGGGCAAATCTTCTGGAGCTGGGCATACCGGATCTGGAGAGGGCTATTCTCAGTATCTGAGGGAAAGGAACGACTGGATAGGGGAACTACAACAGTCCTACATCCATCCCGGGCTTACCCGTGGCCAGCTCCACCTTCAGGATGCGGCCACCCGATTTCTGGATGCGCTGCTGCTCCCGAAACCAGTTGTCGTAGGGCACCAGCTTGGTGAAGTAGGTATTTTGCAGCTCCCGCTGAGTGCGAATCCGGGTTTGGCTGGGCACACAGGCCGTGATCTTAAACATGCGCATGATATGGGATCCCTGCTCAACAACGAAATGGGCTATCTCGACCAGCAGAACAGGCGACTCACCTCAGAAAGCTCGCGTACCGCAGATAGCACACCAGATCCCTGTGGCAAATCGCCCGTCGTGCTCGTTGGACAATGAACCTCACGCCGAGGCAATGACGCTGGCAGTTAGCTCAGGCCAGAGCAGATGTAATCGAAGTACACCCCCATTTCCTTGCCGGCATCGGCACCCACCAGAGCGGCAGTCACTTCTTTCATGGCTTGGATGGCCTGGATGGTGGCCCCAATGGGTACCCCCAGCGAATTGTAGGTTTCCTTGAGTCCGTTCAGCACCCGCTCATCCAGAATAGAGGGATCCCCGGCCAGCATGGCGTAGGTGGCATAGCGCAGGTAGTAGTCCATGTCGCGGATGCAAGCGGCATAGCGACGGGTGGTGTACATGTTGCCACCGGGACGGGTGAGATCGGAGTACAGCAACGCCTTGGCAGCAGCATCCTTGACGATGGTGGAAGCATTGGCAGCAATGGTGGCAGCCGCCCGCACCCGCAGCTCGCCCGTGGCGAAGAAGGCTTTCAACTTCTCCATAGCCGAGCTGTCCAGATACTTGCCTTGGACATCGTAGCTGTTGATCACAGCGGTAATTGCGTCTTGCATGATGAGCTTCCTAAATCCAAATCGGTGAACAGCAAAAGGTTGTGCGGCAAGAACAATGAGGGACTAGCCCATTGCCCCTACCACAAAGTCGAAGTAGTAGCCAGCTTCAGCCGCATCGTCAGGAGAGAGCAGACCCATGGCCACCTGCTTCATTTGACGAATGCTCTCGGCCACCGCCGGAATGGGTGTGCCCAGGGAGTTGTACATCTCGCGGACACCCACCAGGCCGATCTCTTCAATCGGGGTGACATCGCCGGCAATGATGCCGTAAGTGATCAGGCGCAGGTAGTAGTCCATATCCCGCAGGCAAGTCGCCGTCATCTCTTCCCCGTAGGCATTGCCCCCCGGAGAAACAATGTCGGGGCGCTTCTGGAAGAGTTGGTCGGCAGCTTGTTTGACGATGCGCTCACGAGACTCGGTCAAGACTTGAGCAATGCGCAACCGCTTCTCGCCCGAGGTGACAAAGGACTTGATCCGATCCAGTTCCCCCGGGCTGAGGTAGCGGGCCTCCGCGTCCGCGTTCACAATCGATTTCGTAACAACACTCATGGATATCCATCCTCAAGTCGATTTTTTAAAGAGTATGACGAGCATACCCGCAAGCTATTTTCCGATATGCTTGCCGTCTGCCATCTCAGATCTTCACACTTCTTAAAATCTCTCCCAGAAAAGGGCCGTCCCGCTGGCGCGACCAGTGTTGCGTAGGTCTTTCAGAGCGGACAGTCTCATTCCCGCCCCGATGGGACAGTTCCTTCCCCAAAGTCCGGCAAGAGAGGGATACAATCTTAACGTTAGAATAAAGGAGAATGAAGGTTGAGTTGCCAGGGGATCCCTGCAGGCTTGACTTAAGACATGCGTTGAGGTTGCGATGACGGATGCCTCTGGGTCAGAACGATTGAAGCGAGCGAAAAGCATTTCTGAGGGTACGCCCTCATCTCTTCCGGATCACCTGATCCGGGCCACGGCGGCAGAAGGCAAAATTCGGGTGGTGGGCTTGGTGTCTACCCAGGCGGTACAAGAGGCACGGGAACGGCACAAGCTGTCCTATGTCGCGACGGTGGCTCTGGGGCGGGCCATGAGTGCAGCCCTGTTGCTAGCGGCCAACCTGAAGCGGCGCCAGGCGCGGATTAACCTGCAACTGAAAGGAAATGGCCCCTTGGGCAACATCTGGGTAGATGCCGGCTTGGATGGCACGGTACGCGGGTATGTGAGCAACCCCGCCATTGAGCTTCCCCTCACTGCCGAGAGCAAGTTGGATGTAGGCCAAGCCGTTGGGCGCTATGGCTACCTACACGTGCTGCGGGATCTGGGGTACGGCCAGCCCTACACCAGCGCGGTGGAGCTGGTTTCGGGAGAGGTGGGAGACGATATCACCTACTACCTCTCCTCCTCAGAGCAGATTCCCTCGGCAGTCCTTCTGGGGGTAAACCTTGACTCGCAGCGGGTACGTGCCGCCGGTGGGGTGTTGTTGCAACTGATGCCAGGGGCGCCGGCCAGTCTGATTCCGGAGATGGAGGCCCGTTTGGCCAAAGTGGAAGAGTTTAGCCCGATGTTGGCTTGCGGCGGCGGCTTGCGGGAGCTGTTGCAACTTTGCCTGGGCGACCTGGATCTGAAAATTGCGCCGGAAATGCGCACCATCCGCTTCTACTGCAAGTGCAATTCCGACCGGGTGAAGGGGGCTCTGCGCATGTTGGGGCGGGACGAATTGCTCGATATGATCCACACCGATAAGGGGGCAGAGGCAGTTTGCCACTTTTGCAACGAGGTTTATCGCATCTCAGAGGATGAGCTGCGCTCGATTGTGGCGGAGATGTCGGCCACCCCCTAATGGCAAAATGATGGCCAACTACGGGATCCTCATTGTTTTCTGACACCTCTCGATGTTGTCTGAGCCCCCGGTTGAGTTGGTTGAATTATCGGTTGTTGTCCCCTGCAAAAATGAGGCGGATAACCTGGAACACCTGTTTGAGCGTCTGCGGCAGACCTTGGATCCTTTAGGGATTCCCTACGAGATCATTTGTGTCAACGATGGCAGCCAAGACGACACACTGGAAAAGCTGATCGCCTTTCACCATCAGGATCCCCGCATCAAAGTGGTGAACCTTTCCCGGTGTTTTGGCAAGGAGATCGCCCTCACCGCCGGCCTCGATCACGCCTCTGGCAACGCTGTCGTTCCCATCGATGCCGACCTGCAAGATCCGCCGGAGCTGATCCCGGAGATGCTGCAGCAGTGGCGGCAGGGCTATCAGGTGGTTTATGCGGTGCGCCGCAGCCGCCAAGGGGAAAGCTGGCTAAAACGCTTGACTGCCAACGGGTTTTATTGGGTGATCGATCAACTCAGCCAGGTGCGGATCCCGCGCAATACGGGGGATTTTCGACTGCTGGATCGGCAGGTGGTGGAGGCGATTAAGCAACTGCGGGAGCGCACCCGCTTTATGAAAGGGATCTTTGCCTGGGTGGGCTATCGTCAGGTGGCCATCTTTTACGATCGGGCTCCCCGTTTTCGCGGCAAAACCCAGTGGAACTATTGGCGGCTCTGGAACCTGGCCTTGGAAGGGATCACCTCCTTCAGCTCCTGGCCCTTGCGGGTGTGGAGCTATTTGGGTCTGGGGATTTCCGTGCTGGCTTTGCTCTACGGTCTTTTTCTGATCATCCGCACCTTGCTCTTTGGCTCCGATGTACCTGGCTATGCCTCTTTAGCGGTGATGATCTTGTTTTTGGGCGGGATCCAGCTGATCAGCTTGGGCGTGATTGGCGAGTATTTAGGCCGCGTTTTTGAAGAAGTGAAAGGCCGCCCCCTCTACCTGGTCGATGGCACCTTTGGGTTTGAGACCCCACGACCTTCCCCTGCCCTAGATTCAGTACCTACGCAAAAGCTAGGATGAAAAGTCATCTTTCAGAGTTTTGGATCCCGAGGCAGCATAACTTTGGTACTCGCGTATAAAGATATCTTTCATCTCTTCTGGAGATAGCTGGATCCCTTGGATTTTGGCGCGGGCGATGGCCTTCATCAGCTCGATATAGGCCAGGCCCAGAGAGAGAGTGAGGGTGGCTGCCGTAGTGGATTGGATAGCGCTGCCTACAATCCCCGGGCCGGGAATCATCTTCAGCAAGTTGGACACAATCGTTCGCCCGATTGCTGTTGTAATTGTAGTGCCTGCCAAAGCGGCTATCAAAGAGTAGTAAAAAGAAGGGGAAGCCTCGAAGCCAAAAATAAAGCTGATATTGGCAATCATGCCTGCTTGGGCTGTAACCAACAGAGGGGCATCTGCAAAGGGAAGGGGCACTGCCCCGATAAACGCTGCACTGGCCACATAGCCTGATACGTACTTAAAGGCAGCCTCGGCTTTGAGATCCACCCGCAGCAATTGCTGGCGGATAAAGGCAAGGCGAGCCACTTCCGGCAAAAGCTCTAGCGTGCAGCCAATTAGGTGCTCCAGCCCGTGGGCAGGAATGGTAATTTGCCGGTTAATCGCCTTGTTGCGGGCCAAAACGGGAACAATGTAGCGGACAGGCAAATTTTGATGCTGCAAATACCGGAAAAACTCGCTCTCTTCAGGATTGGGATATTCCAAGCATTGGGTTAAGACCAAGATGACGGGAACGTCTTTGAGTTCCAACTCCTTTAGCCATTTGCGTTCAACTTCCTCCAACCGCTTCAGTTCGTGGTGGAGGCAGTACCAAACAACATGGATGTGATGTTCAGGATCCTTAAAGCGCAGCTCCTCGATAAGCTGGGAAACCTCCAGGCGAACTTGCTGATTCTGTTCACCGTCTAGTTCCATGCCAGGTGTATCGTAGATGGTGATTGGGCAACCTGGCTTGGAATACTGACGAATGTGGCGGGTGACGGGGCTGCCAACACCGGTACGGGCCAGCTCATCTCTAAACACTGCATTGACCAAGGTGCTCTTGCCCACCCCGCTTTTGCCAATGACCAGGATGTTGCAGTGGCCCAACTCTGTCTGCGCCTCTAGGAGGTCCTTCTGTAGTATCTGAGACACCGAATTCCAGAAAGACTTAAAGGCTTCTGGCTTCTCGAGAGATTCAGAAGCTTCTGGGATGCCTCGGGCACGGTCAACCGTTTGGCGGGTTAGGTCAATCAGTTTGTCCAGAAGGGATGGGCTTTTCTGAGACATGCTTCTTGCTCTGGCTTCCTCGAGGCTGATAGCCCCACAAGGGTAGCCCAGGGGGGATCCTACCGCCAAGTTTCTTCCTATACAGGAGACTGCCCCAGCAAAGAGCAAATCTGTCCGCGCCCTGATCCCACTCCAAAGGGATCTGCAACAACGGGCTTATTGAGAGTTATTCACAAGAGCCATTTTCTGCACTATGCTAGATTTGGAGATAAACACCCAAGGATCCCAGGCCCGCTATGGCGGGCAGTTTAGGATTCGCAGCTCCTCTTAACTTGTGCTGGAGAATTTTATGTCCGAAACTTCAACCCTGCGCCAGTCTTTCAACAGCGTGCGCGACAATCCTGTCTTGCTTGGCACTGAGATAACCCAGCCGGTTTGCGAGGGGATGAACGCCCTGCTGGCCAGCTTTCAGGGGCTGTACTTGCAGTACCAGAAGCATCACTTCGTGGTAGAAGGCACTGAGTTCTATCCGCTGCACCAACTCTTCAAAGATCACTACGAGCAGGCGAGGGAGCATGTCCACGACCTGGGAGAACGCCTAGAAGGGCTGGGAGGTGTGCCGGTAGCCAGCTTTGCCACCTTGGCCCAGCTTTGCTGCTTTACCCCTGAGCCAGATGGAGCTTTTGAGGCACGGCAAATGTTGATGAACGACCTGGCGGCAGAGCAGGCCATCATCGATCTGCTGCGGCGGCAGGCAGCCCAGGCGGAGAGCCTTGGGGATCGGGCCACCCGCTACCTCTACGAGCAGATCCTGTTGAAGACAGAGGATCGCGCCTTCCATCTCCATCACTTCCTGGCCAACGATAGCCTGGTCTTTGGCTTGATGAACGGCAGAGTCTAGCCAGAGGGTCTACAGGTGGGCTTGAGCCTGCCTAGCTTCCGGCCTCTGGCTTTTTTTTGAAAGGCTATTGAGAATTTGTTTCATCTCTTCACTATTCTTTACTCTGAGGTGCTGATCCCGGCCATGAACCCCGTCTTTCTGGACTCTGAGCGCGGCTATCTCTTGAACATTCCTCTGGGCGAGCGCTGGCGCGTTGGTCGGCGGCTGATGGAATTGGGGATCCCGGCAGTTTGTACGGGAGATGGCCGTCTGCGGGTGGAGGCGAGTACTCCGTTGGCCGTTCTACAGGTGCGCAGCGTGATCCGTCAGCACACAGCGCGACGACAGGAGCTATTGGATGGCCTAGAGGCTTGTTGGCAGCTCAACACGGAGGCTGGGGGTCAAGATGAGCAAGTTTCCTAAGCAAGGGATCCCGTTTGAGTCGGAAGGCCGGTTTTTGGGATTTCTTCCCGATAAAGACGGCAAGCTCAAGTACCTGCGTTGGCAAGCCGGAGCGGACGTTTTTTCCGGCAAGATCCCCAAGCCCCTGCGTTCTGCCCTTTACCGCACCCTCAAACCTGGCGATGCGGTGCAGATCTCGGGGGAGCGAGAAGTGGATCTGCACAAAGGGCGAGAAAAATGGGTGCTTTACCGGGTGGTTCCCCTCGGAGAGAAGGCGGAGGGTATGTCTTTGACGACAGCTCCAGCTTCCGGGGGTGAGACGGAGCCGGTTGTCCCAAAGGTCAAAGGTAAGGTGCTGGTCTGCCAGAAATCCGACTGTTATCGGCGGGGGGCCGGAGCGGTGATGCAAGCCTTGAACTCCCATTTGGCCGCCTACTCCGGTTCGATTTGCGTGCAGGGGGTGGGCTGCATGAAAGATTGTAAACGGGGCCCCCATGTGGTGTTTATGCCCGACAAGGCTCGTTATAGCGGCGTTTCCCCCCAGGGGATCCCGGCTTTGTTGGAGCGGCATTTTCCGCTTTCCTCGCCGCAACCCCAAGAGGTTGAAGCAGCAGCTTCTTCCTAACGCCCATGGGATCCCCACCGGCGAACAGCTCTGTGAGGTAGGCACAAAATCAAAGGGTGCAGCAGGAGTTTTCCGGCAAACCTAGGCGGAGCGAGATCCGGATTGCCGGGTGGTACAAAGGATCCCTGCTGTGTGATGCTGAAGACAGGGCTAGGCGAGGGGAGGGAACAGACCTTGCGGGTGGGGATCATCGGCACTGGCTATGCCGCTCGCTCACGGGCTGAGGCAGTGAGCAAGGATGGCCGAGCGCAGGTTGTGGCGATTGCCGGTCGACATCCAGAGCGGGCAAGCTCCTTTGCGGCTGAATTTGGGGCGGTGGCCTGTCCAGATTGGCCTGCTCTGCTCCAGGATCACCGGCTGGATCTGGTCTTTGTCAGCACCATCAATCGGGATCATGCCGCCATGGCCCGTGCTGCTCTGGAGGCCGGGATCCACACCGTCGTGGAATATCCCCTTGCCTTGAGCGCTGCCGAAGCACGTTCTTTGGTGCAATTGGCAGCCGAGCGGCAGGTGCTGCTGCACGTCGAACACATTGAGCTGATCAGCGGCGTCCACCTGTTGCTGAAACGAGAGCTGGAAGGGCTGGGCAAGCTCTTTGCCGTCCGCTACATTACCCTCACCGCCGCCCACCCCGCCCCCGACCGCTGGACCTATCGGCCTGAGTTGTTTGGCTTCCCTCTCATAGGGGCTGTTTCTCGCATCCACCGCTTGGTGGACTTGTTGGGCAAGGTGGAACGGGTGAGCTGCCAACTGCGCTACGACGGGCCGGACCTGCCCCACCGCTACAGCAGTTGCTACTGCACAGCCCAACTGAGTTTTGCCAATGGGTTGCTGGCGGTGTTGACGTATGGCAAGGGGGAATCCCTGTGGTGTTCCCAACGGCTGTTGGAGTTTCACGGCCAACGGGGGGGCCTGTTGATCAACGGCGAAGAGGCAATGTTGTTGCGGCCCGGCAGCGCCCATTCTCTAGAGACGGGATCCCGCCACGGCCTCTTCGAGCAAGACACCCGCATGGTGCTGGATCACCTGCGCCACGGCAGACCCCTCTACATCAATACCGAAAACATGCTCCACGCCCTGGCAGTGGCCGAGGCAGCCGAGCGATCTGCCCAAACCCAGCAGGTGGTTCCCGTTCAGGATTGATCCCAGAGTCAAGACCCAATTAACCAACGGCTCCAGCCCCCGCAAACACGCTGCCGATGCGGCGCATCGCCTCTTCCACGTTGGCGCGGCTGTTGAAAGCTGACAGGCGCAGATAGCCCTCTCCGGCGCTGCCGAAGCCAGAGCCGGGGGTACCCACCACATGGCAGGTGTGCAACAGCTTGTCGAAAAACTCCCAACTGCTCAGCCCAGCGGGTGTTTTCACCCAGACGTAGGGGGCATTCACGCCGCCATAGACTTGGATCCCCACCTCGGCCAATTGCTCGCGAATGATGCGGGCATTTTCCAGGTAAAACTGCACCAGACCTCGCACCTGCGCCTGCCCCGCTTCGGAATAAACTGCCTCTGCCCCTCGTTGCACAATGTAGGACACCCCGTTGAACTTGGTGGATTGGCGGCGATACCACAAGCTCCACAGATCCACCCAGGATCCATCGGCAGCTTGCCCCCGCACAGACTTGGGCACTACCGTAAAGGCGCAGCGGGTGCCGGTAAACCCAGCGGTTTTGGAAAAGGAGCGGAACTCAATAGCGCATTCCCGCGCCCCCGGAATCTCGTAGATGGAGTGGGGGATCCCAGGCTCGGTGATGTAAGCTTCGTAGGCGGCGTCGAACAGGATCAAGGAGTTGTGGGCACGGGCATAGTCCACCCAGTTCTGCAGATGCTCCCGCGTGGCCACTGCACCTGTGGGGTTATTGGGGAAGCAGAGGTAGATCACATCCACCTTTTGGCTGGGCAGGCTGGCGGTGAAGTGATTTTCGGCGGTGATGGGCAGATAGACTAGGCCCTCATATTCGCCGCGTTCGTTGGCTGGCCCTGTATGGCCCGCCATCACGTTGGTGTCCACATAAACCGGATAGACGGGATCCGTGATGGCAATGGTGTTGTCGTGGCCGAGGATATCCAGGATGTTGCCGCAGTCGCACTTGGAGCCATCGGAGACGAAGATCTCGGAAGCATCGATATCGCAGTTGCGAGCTTGGAAGTCGTGCTGGGCAATGGCCTGGCGCAGCCACTCATAGCCTTGTTCTGGCCCATAGCCGCGGAAGGTGGCCCGTTCCCCCATCTCTTCCACCGCCCGGATCATGGCTGTCCGACAGGCTTCCGGCAGCGGCTCGGTGACATCGCCAATCCCCATTTTGATGATCTGAGCTTCGGGATGGGCGGCGGCAAAGGATTGTACCCGTCGGGCAATTTCAGGGAAAAGATAGCCGGCTTTGAGCTTAAGGAAATGGTCGTTGATCCTGGCCATGGAGATTTGCCGAAGAGGAGTTGACATTCCCCCCTAAAAGCAGGGGATTCTTTCAAGCGCTCCGCGCCGCCAGAGGCGAACAGCGCTATGGGCATGGAGCTCATTCTCTGAGGTGTTGGGGAACCAGCGCAGGAGGCCGGTGGGTTTGAGCCACAGACCTTTCTTGCGCACCACGCGCCAAAAGGCGACGAGGGCTCTGAAATACAATTCTCCAGAGGCCAAAGCCAACTGGTGCAACTGTGGGAAAGTCGCTGACTTCAGCTCCGGACGCAATACACTGACTTTCACCAGTGCCTCGAGAAAGATCATAGCGCTCTGTGCCACCAGAGGCGTTCGCGAAAGCATCGCGTAGCGATAAAGCAAAAGCCGCCCTACTGGCTTGCTAAGGCCTACGGCCCGCCAAGGCGAACCGCGTAGCGGTAAGTCGGGGCTTGTTCGTTTTAGCAGCGCGGAGCGCCGAACCCGGTTTTCCTGGTCAGCCGGCTTGGCGTTGCTGCTGCAGCTCGGCAAAGGCCCGACAGAAGTCTTCCTGTTGGATGACCAGGGTTTTGGCATCCACCGACTCTGAGGTGGCCCGGTGGCGACGAATGGCAGCGATGGCGGCGCGGTTGCTGAGCAGGGCGAGGTCGGCACCACTCCAACCTTCGGTTTGCTCAGCCCACCCTTGCAAATCCACATCGGGCCCCAGGGGACGCTTGCGGTTGTGAACCGCCAAAATTTCCCGTCTCCCGTTGCGATCTGGCAGCTCCACGCTCAAGTGCAGCTCCAACCTGCCGGCCCGGGTGAGGGCGGGATCCAAACTGGCCTTGCGGTTGGTGGCGGCCACCACCAATACCCCTTGGCTGGGGCGGATCCCGTCCAGCTCTGCCAGCAGTTGCCCCAGAACGCGGTCGCTGACCCCACTATCCCCGGAGTAGCTGCCTCGCGCCGGGGCCAGGGTATCGATCTCGTCGATGAAAATCACGCAGGGGGCACACTGCCGAGCACGGGCAAACAGCTCCCGCACCGCCTGCTCGGAGGATCCCACCCATTTGCTGAGCAGCTCCGGGCCGGAGACGGCGATGAAGTTGGCCTTAGCCTGGGAAGCGATGGCTTTGGCCAACAGGGTTTTGCCAGTGCCAGGGGGGCCGCTGAGGAGGATGCCCTTGGGTGCTTGGGCCTGAGCCTGCTCGTACAACTCAGGGTGCAGCAGGGATCCCTCGATGGCCTCTTGCAAAATCTGCTTGGCGTGATCCAAACCGCCAATTTGATCCCAGCTCACCTGTGGGGATTCGATCTCCACCGAGCGCAGCACCGCCGGCTTCACCTGTTGCAGAGCCTGTTGAAAATCTGCCGCCGAGACCGTCAACGAGTCGGGGATGGGGGATCCCAAATCGGGCACCTGCCGCCGCAAAGCTGCATAGGCTGCCGCCTGACACAACCCCCGCAGATCTGCCCCCACAAAGCCCAAGGTCTGATCCGCCAAGCTGTCCAGATCCACATCCTCCGCCAAGGGCATGTCGCGGGTGTGGATGGCCAAGATCTCCCGCCGCCCCTCCCGATCCGGCACCTTGAAGATCACCTCCCGGTCAAAGCGCCCCGGTCGCCGCAGAGCCGGATCCAAAGCCTCGGGCCGGTTGGTGGCTGCCAGCACCACGATCCCTTTTTGGGCCACAAATCCATCCATCAGCCCCAGCATTTGGGCCACCAGGCGTTTTTCCACTTCCCCCTCGACGGTGGCGCGGTTGGGCACCAAGGCATCGATTTCGTCAATAAAAACCAGACAGGGAGCCGATTTGGCCGCCTTTTCAAAAAGCTGTCGCAGGCGCGCCTCCGCCTCGCCGTAATACTTGCCGATCAGTTCCGGGCCAACAATGGCAATGTAATTCACCCCCAAGCTCTCGGCCAGGGCACGGGCGGTGAGGGTTTTTCCGGTGCCTGGGGCTCCCACCAACAACACCCCGCGGGGCGGATCCAATCCCAGCTTGGCCAGCAGATCGGGCCGCTTGAGGGGAAGCTCTACCATCTCCCGCAGGATTTGCAACTGTTCTTTCAGCCCACCCACATCCTTGAGACGTGGCCCAGCCCAAGACTCTGCGCGGTCGGCAGAAGTTGATGGCGAGTCGGACACAGCAGCCTGGGATGGTTCCTGAAAGCGGGTTGCAGACACCACTCGGGGCTCGCTGCTCCAGGGGGGATCCCCCGTTTGGGCATGGCTGCGGCGGCGAGGGATGGAGCCGGAAGGGGGGATAGAACTGCTCAGGGGACGGGTTTGGATGCGGACTTCGGTTCGCAGTTCTCCACTTTGCTTTTTCTCATCCAGCTTCTGAGCCAGCTCGATCAACTGCTCAATGCCCTGTACAAAGTCGCTTAAATTGGCCATAGCCGGGATTTTCCATCCACACACGTTATCTGAAATTGACCCGCCAGAGGTGCTAACTCATCCCCTGCCTGGCCAGCTCAGGTGAGGAGAGTTCCACGGCCAGATGCCCAGTATGATACCCTTCACTGCGGCTGCTGTCGGCGTTGGGCCAGGAGAATCTGCTCTCGGATCCAGCCCAGCCAGGGCTCCAGCCCGACGCCCGTCTTGGCAGAAAGACAAAAAATCGGCACAGAAGGGTTGATCTCGCGGATGTTGGCCTGGATCCGCTCCAAATCCACCTCTAAGACAGGAACCAGATCCACCTTGGTGATCAGTAGACAATCCGCCTCTCGAAACATAATCGGGTACTTGAGAGGCTTGTCTTCCCCTTCTGTGACGCTGAGCAGGGCTACCTTGGCGTGTTCCCCCACCTCAAACTCCGCCGGGCAGACCAAGTTGCCGACATTTTCCACCAGCAGCAAATCCAGTTGTTGGGGATCCAGCAGTGCTTCCAATTGCCGCAAGCCCCCGGCCACCATGGCCGCATCCAAATGACAGGCCCGCCCTGTGTTGATGGCGATCACCGGGATCCCGTAGCGACGCAGCCGCTCCGCGTCCAGTTGGGTCGTCATGTCCCCCTCGATCACCGCCAGGCGCAGCGAGTCAGCCAGAGCGGCCACGGTTTTCTCCAGCAAAGAGGTCTTACCCGCCCCCGGCGCGCTCATGAGGTTCAGACAGGTCACCCCCCAGGCATCAAAATGCTCCCGGTTGTGGTCGGCCTGGTGTTGATTGGCGTGGAGCAGGTTAATCCCCAGATCCAAGACTTGGTGCATAGCACAACCCGCGTTGCAGTTGAGGAGAAACAGCTCTAGCTGCGGAAAGGGCTGGATTCGGCCACCGTAGGGGTGGGAGAAGGGCCGGCGGAGAGTTTGCGCACCTCTGAGCAGAAAGAGGCCATGCTGAAGCCGCCGAACCGCTTGACAGTGCTGGCCCGCAGGCGCAAGTTGGGGCTGGCAAACCAAATGCGCTCTTCCGATTCGGTCATCTCATACTGGGTGTAGAGGGTGAGGGCACCATCGGATCCCATGACATAGGTACCGGCCACCGGCACTTTCTCGGCGTAGCCCTGATCCCGCAGCAACTGCCCGCGCATGGGATCGGTCTCATCGGGGATAGGTACCAGCACCACATCTCCCTTGTACTCTTCGTTATCCCACTCCTGCTCGCCATTCCACTGCACCCGCGCTGCTCCCACAGCTCGTCGGGGATCCACCTTGAACAACTCGCAAACCCGTATGACTGCCGGATCGGTTGCCGAAAGCGTTGCAATTTGGACTCTCGACCTCCCCCCCTCAGAGCGGCGAAAAGCCAAATGATGGCTGGTGCGCTGGCACATCCACTCCCCGGCACTGAGGGCAAAAAACTCCATTACGGTCATCATGGCCGACGCGGATCCTCATCGATGGAACAGGGTTCGCCGATCTTAGCTTGCACGGCAACCCTCAATCTTGCCGATCTTGCCGACTTTGGTGTTCGCGCCAGAACTGCTCCGCAAAAGCCACCGTCGGGTGGAGAGGGGCACGGGGTTTGCTGCGCAGGGGCATGTTGGCTTCTTCAGGGGTGCGGTTGCCCTTGCGTTGATTGCAGCGTTCGCAAGCCGTCACCACATTGTCCCAACTGTGGGATCCCCCTTTGGAGAGGGGCACGACATGATCCAAGGTCAGATTGTGGGTGCTGCCACAATACTGGCAGGTGTGGTGATCCCGCCGCAAAACCTCCCGCCGATTCACAGGGGGCACGCGCCAAGCGCGCTCTTTGCCCTTGATGGTCAGGCGAATATGTTCGGGCACTTCAATGACCTGGCTGGGGGAGCGCACCTTCCACACCGGCACATCCATCATCGAGAGCGGTTCGGCTTTGCCTGTTAGCAGCAGCACGATTGCCCGCTTGATATTGACCCGGCTGATGGGCAAATAGTTTTGGGAAAAGACAACGATCGACTGTTCCAGAAGGTGGGTAGCGGCAGTCATGGCTCAGCTCTTCCTTTTGCCGCCATTCTCCTGAGGAATCTTGCGAATGGCAAGCTTTTCCCCACCGCCATCGACACCGGCAGAGCTCAGACATTCAAGAGTTTCTTACGATCGCCAGCCGGACAGATGGGCTAGTATCCGGGTGATGGTTGGATCCCGTACCGCCCATGACTTACCCGCTGCACGTCGCCCTGGTTTGGCACCAACACCAACCCCTCTACAAAAGTCCGGTGGCGGGTAAATATCGCATGCCTTGGGTGCGCCTACACGGGATCAAAGATTACCTGGACTTGGTGTTGCTGTTGGAGCGCTATCCCCGCCTGCACCAAACGGTCAACTTGGTGCCCTCCCTGATTGTGCAAATCGAAGAGTACGTAGCCGGCTCGGCTTTTGATCCTTACCTGGAACTGACCTTATCCCCTGTCGAAAAGCTCAGCCCCGATCAACTGCGCTTTGTGGTCGAGCGTTTTTTCGACAGCCACTACCCCACCATGATCGAGCCCTACCCCCGTTACCGGCAGCTCTACAACCAACGGGAATCTCAGGGGGTGAACTGGTGTCTGCAGTACTGGACTCCGCAGGACTTCAGCGATCTGCTGGCCTGGCACAACCTGTCTTGGTTTGATCCTCTCTTTCAGGAGGATCCTGAGATCGAGGGCTGGATTAAGATGGGATCCGGTTTTACCCTGGCGGATCGGCAACGGATCTACGCCAAGCAACAACAGATCCTCGGCGCTATCCTGCCCCAGCACGCCAAACTGCAGAGCAGCGGCCAACTGGAACTGACCACCAGCCCCTATACCCACCCCATCTTGCCCCTGTTGGTGAGCGAGCGCTCGGCGCGGGTGGCTCGGCCAGGGTTGCCTTTGCCTCGCTACCCCTTTCACTGGGAGCAGGATGTCCACAGCCAACTGGAGCGGGCTAAGCAGATCTATCGGGAGCGCTTTGGCCGCGAGCCGCGGGGCCTGTGGCCTTCCGAGCAATCCGTAAGCCCTGCCATTGTGCCGATTGTGCAAAAACAGGGCTTTGAGTGGATCATCTCCGACGAAGGGGTTTTGGGGTGGAGCCTGGGTCAACCGTTTCACCGCGATGGGCAGGGCCACATTCTGGAGCCGGAGAAGCTCTACCGCCCCTACCGCCTGGAAACCGAGCGGGGGGATCTGGCCATCGTCTTTCGGGATCACCGCCTTTCGGATTTGATCGGCTTCAGCTACAGCGCCATGCCCGCCGATGCTGCCGCCAAAGATCTCATCGGCCATCTGGAGAGCATCCGCAACCGCCTGCCCCAGGAGCAGCCCTGGCTGGTTACCATCGCTCTGGATGGGGAAAACTGCTGGGAGTACTACCCCCAAGATGGCCGGCCCTTCTTGGAAAACCTTTACACCCGCCTCAGCCAGCACTCCTCCCTGCGGCTGGTGACCGTTTCGGAGTTTCTGGATCAGTTTCCGCCCACCGAGTTTTTGCCGGCAGAGCAGCTGCACAGTGGCTCCTGGATCGAGGCGGACTTCACCACCTGGATTGGGGATCCCGTCAAAAACCGCGCTTGGGAGCTTCTGGCCCAAGCCCGTCAGGTGATTCAGGATCATCCCCGCGCCAATCCCCAAGCCTGGGAGGCCCTCTGGGCCGCCGAGGGATCCGATTGGTTCTGGTGGTTTGGGGCAGGCCACTCCTCCGCCCATGATGCCGTTTTCGACCAGTTGTTTCGGGAGCACCTGCAGGCGCTCTACACTGCTTTGGGAGAGGCGGTGCCGACCGTGCTGCAATTTCCCCTGGAGGATCATGACGGCCTAGGGGATCGCCTGCCGCAGGGGTTTATCCACCCGGCCATCAACGGTCGTCCGGCAGAACGGGAGTGGAGCCAAGCGGGGCGGGTGGAGATTGGAGCGGCCCGAGGCACCATGCACCGCAACAGCGCCGTTCGCCGCCTCTGGTACGGGTTTGACCACTTCAACCTCTATCTGCGGCTGGATTTTAACTCGGTGGTGCAGCGGCCCAGGCAATTGCTGGTGCTGTGGTTCTATCCCAACCGCGTCACCGTCAACAGCCCCATTCCCCTGCAGGGGTTGCCGGCAGAAGCCCCTCTCAACTACCACTACCGCCACCTGTTGCGGTTGTCACTGCCGCCTCCCGGCACCGGCCAGCATCCGGCAGAGGTGCAAGCCCAGCTCTTGCAGGCAGGGGAGTACCACACCTGGCACGCCATCGGCCATCAAGTGAAGGCGGTGGTGGATGCCTGTTTGGAGGTGGCCATCCCCTGGAGCAATTTGGGCGCCCAGCCGGGTCAGGAGCTGCAATTTGTCATCCTGGCCGCGGATGGCGAGACCTTTCAGGAAGGGATCCCGCCCAAGGCCACCATTGCCCTGCGCAGACCCTGAGAGTGATGACCAGCAGAGCTTCAAGTTATGTCGCGCGATCTCTATCCCCCCATCGAGCCCTACGATCAAGGTTTTCTGGCGGTTTCCTCCCTCCACACCCTGTACTACGAGCAGTGCGGCAACCCGGCAGGCAAGCCGGTGGTGTTTTTGCACGGGGGGCCTGGAGGCGGGATCGATCCCATCTACCGGCAGTATTTCGATCCCAGCCGCTGGCGGGTGGTGCTGTTCGATCAGCGGGGCTGCGGGAAAAGCCGCCCCTATGCCGAGCTGCGGGAGAACACCACCTGGGATCTGGTGGCGGATATCGAGAAGTTGCGCCAGCATCTGGGCATTGATCGCTGGTTTGTGTTCGGGGGCAGCTGGGGCAGTGCCCTTGCCCTGGCCTATGGGCAAACCCACCCCCAATCCTGCCTAGGGTTTGTCTTGCGGGGCATTTTTCTCTTGCGCCCTTTTGAGCTCCGCTGGTTTTACCAGTCGGGGGCCGGCTACTTTTTCCCCGACGCTTGGGAACATTACCTGGAGCCGATCCCTCCCGAAGAGCGGGATGACCTGCTGGCAGCCTACCACCGCCGCCTCAACGACCCAGATCCCCAGGTACGGCTGAGGGCAGCTCGCGCCTGGTCCGTCTGGGAGGCCAGCACCAGCAAGTTGATCCCCAGCCCAGAGCTCATCGAGCGCTTTGGTCGGGGAGAGTTTGCCGAGGCCTTTGCCCGCATTGAGTGCCATTACTTTGTCCACGGCGGTTTTTTGGATCCCGAGGATCAGTTGCTGAGGGGAGTGGGGCGGCTGCGCCATCTGCCGGCTGTCATCGTCCAGGGACGTTACGACGTGGTGTGCCCTCCCATTTCTGCCTGGGAACTGCATCAGGCTTGGCCAGAAGCAGAGTTTCGGATGATCCCCGATGCTGGCCATTCCATCACCGAGCCCGGAATCCGCGCTGCCCTGCTGGAGGCCACCGATCGCTTTGCCGGTTTGTGAGCCCCGCCGAGCCAACCCAGTGCTGCCAGGGATCCCAAGACTTGAAGAATTGCTACAGGAAGGCCGGCAAAACCTCGGGAGCCAGCCCAGAAGCACGGCCAAGCCTATCGACAGTTGGCGATTTTGGGTTTATCACTGAGGGAGGGGCGGTGCAAGCTGCCCACACCTGGCTGGTGCATCCACCCAAGTGCTTCGCGGATTCAAGCTCATTTCTACTTCACCGTTTCCAGGGTCGAACCATGCAGAAACCAACCCATCTGTTCAAGCTTGCCCTAGCCCTGCCCATCTCCTTCTTGCTGGCAGATGCAGTTGTGGCCTACCCCTGCGGCTCGGTTGGGGGTGAAGCTTACAATCCCTACAGCTCCACGGTTCAGGTCAGCAGCGACGCCAACAGCTTCGGGGTTCAGTGGTCGCCTGCCTCCTCTGCTGTCGGCAACGGCTTCATTGGAGTTGCCATTGAAACGGTGAACGGCGAGCAGGCTCAGAGCGCCATCAGCCGTCGTCTGTTCGGCCCCGCACTTCGAGTTCAAGGGGTGCAGGTGGTCGGCCTGCTCCAAGACGGCCCTGCTCAACGAGCTGGTTTGGCCCAAGGCGATATCCTGATTGGCGTGGATGGGCAGCGGGTCACCTCCGTGCAGCATGTGCAACAAATCATTCAAAACACCCCGGTGGGCCAATCGGTGCCGATTACCTTCCGTCGCGGCGGGCAGGTGCTGTCAACGGTGGTTGTGGTGGGGGATGGCCGTGTGTTGCGCCCCTTGATGCTGCAGCAGCAGTGAGGCTTGTCGGGATCCCTACCCGGAGACCTCCGTAAATGCCGATGGGAGTTTCAGGATGGGCCGTCTGGGCAGTTTGTGCTCTTAACGGGCTGCTGTTTCTGGCTCTGATCGCCCTTATCCCCATCATCTTGAGCCTGCGCTCGGCTCTTGGGGTTACGGAGCGGGCCATGGCTGATTGGCGAGAAGCAGCTCAGCAGGCTTTGGCTCCCACCCCGGCTGAGTTGCTGCGTCTGCGAGACCGTCTGCGCGAGAGTCGCCGTACCCTTGACCGCTGGCAGCGTCGTTTGCAGTTCTGGCAAGGGATCCGCAGGGTGGCCGTTTGGCTGCGGCGCAGGCTTTGATTGGAGAGGTATGGATAGCAACCGTCCTGTCTCCAACCCCATCCGGTTGCAGGTCATGGCCAACGCTCTGGCGGGGATCGCCGAAGAGATGGGGGTGCGCCTCATCCGCGGTTCATACTCGGCCAACATCAAGGAACGGCGGGATTGCTCCACAGCTCTGTTTGACGCGCAAGGGGCCTGTATTGCCCAGGCGGCCCACATCCCGGTACATCTGGGGGCCCTCTCGGAGGCGGTGCGGGCGGTGGTGGCAGCCGACCCCTGCCCCGGAGATGTGTTTGTCCTCAACGATCCCTACCAGGGGGGATCCCATCTGCCGGACGTCACGGTGGTCGCAGCCATTCCCGGCTGGCGGGATCCCGACCGGATTTGCGCCTATGCCGTGAACCGTGCCCATCATGCCGACATTGGAGGGATGCGCCCCGGCTCCATGCCCGCCGACTCCAGCGAAATCTGGCAGGAGGGGCTGGTGATCCCGCCGGTACGGCTGGCTAGGCTCTCTCTGGAAGGAGCGTTGCACTGGCAAGAAGATCTGCTGCGCCTAATTCTGGCCAATGTGCGCAATGCCGAGCAGCGGCGGGGGGATTTGCAGGCCCAAGTGGGGGCCAACGGGGTTGGGGTGAGCCGGTTTCGGGAGCTGCTGGCCCGCTTTGGAGAAGAAGAGGCTTGGCAGTTGATTGCGGGGGTGATCGAATACAGCCGCCGACGGATGCGGGCGCAGATTCAGGCTCTGCCAGATGGGATCTACACCGCTGAGGACTGGTTGGAGGGCTACGGGGATCCGCCCGAACCCATCGAGATCCGGGTGCAGGTGGAGGTCAGGGGCGAGAAGCTGCGGGTGGACTTCACCGGTACCGCTCCGGCCATGGCGGGAAACCTGAATGCGCCGCTGGCCGTCACCCGCTCGGCAGTGTTGTTTGCCCTGCGTTGTCTGTTGGATCCCACGGCCCCCAGCAATGTCGGCTTGGAGGATCCCATCGAGATCGTGGCGCCGCCTGGCTGCTTGGTGAATGCCGAGTTTCCGGCAGCAGTGGTGGCGGGCAATGTGGAAACCTCGCAGCGAATTGCCGATGTGGTGTTCAAAGCTCTGGCTCCCGTGGCCGGATTGCGGAGCATCGCCCAGGGACAGGGCACCATGAACAACTGTGTGCTGGGCAACCGCCGCTTCACCTACTACGAAACCTTGGGGGGTGGTCAGGGGGCCAGCCGACAGCGACCGGGCCTGGATGGCGTCCACGTGGGCATGAGCAATACCCTCAACACCCCCATCGAAGCCCTGGAGTTGGAGTATCCCCTGCGGGTGCTGCGCTACGAGCTCCGCCAGGATTCCGGCGGCCATGGTCAACAGCGGGGCGGGTGGGGACTGATCCGATCCATCCAGACTTTACAAGATTGCACCCTCTCCCTGCTCACAGACCGGCGCCATTATGCCCCCCAAGGAGAACAGGGGGGTGGGCCAGGCCAGGTGGGGATCAACCTCATCAATGGGGATCCCCTACCCGGCAAAATCAGCCGACCCCTAAAAGCGGGCGACGTAATCACCCTCTACACGCCCGGCGGCGGAGCTTGGGGCTCAAGCGAGGATGAGCAGGCTCCCGAACCCAGGTAGCGCAGGTGGTCAAGAAACAACTGCTCGCAGCGGCGGATCACCTCATCGCGATTGGCGAAGTGCTCCAGCCTTTGCACTTCTTGACCCTTCTCAAACAAAATTAGGGTTGGCAAAGAGCGCACCCGATAGCGGCGCGGCAGCCAAAAATTGTCGTCCACATTCACCCGCAGCACCTTGACCGCCCCTCCCCACTCGGCTACGAGACGGTCGGTAATCGGCTGGATGAAGCGACACAGGCCACACCAAGGGGCGCCGAAATCCACCAAAACCAACCCGTCACTTGTCAAAAGTTCTTGATTAAAAGCATCTAATGCAACTTGCAAGATCATCGCCCCCAAACTAAAGAAGTTCTTTGGGATCATGCTACCAGGCAACTCGGCTGGCTGCAGAAACCATTTGTGGATGGAAGGCGTAAAGAATCACTACAAAGCTGAACACCCCCAAATAGGCCCAGCGCAGAAACTCTCGCGGGCGCAGTTGCTGTCGCTTCTGCAGAATGGCCAAGCCGGGGATCACGGAGGTGCGCGCCTTGAGATCGCGGAAGGCCTGCCCGTATTTCCGCTCCAGGCGGTGATCCCCATGCCAAACGGCAAACAGGTGGTAGGCAATGAGCCCAAGCGAGGTCACCACCATAAAGCTGGAGCCAATCCAAAGGGTATGGGCTACACACCAGATCACCTGGCCCACCATTTGCGGATGACGGGTGATGCGGATGATCCCGGTCTCAAACAGGTGGATCTCCGGCTTGCGAATGGCGGCGATCTCCAGCAAGTTGAAGGTGGCCGGATACAAGAAGAAAAAAGAGAGGGCAGACAGAAGAGTAACGGTGGTTCGGATGCCTGGGACGGCTTGGAGATCCCAGAGAATCACCCCGTCGTAGCGATGGTTAAAAAAATAGATCAGCAACAGTGGTGCCAAACTGAGGCTCACCAGAGCAAAGAAGATGCGGTACAGACGGGATCCCAGCCAGCTTTCCCCCCAGGGCCGCAAGTAGGCTAATCCGCTGTGAGCACAGGCAAACCCCAAGATCAGGGCTAACATTGTCCAATGGGATCCGTACTGGCCTAGCCTCTGCAGAAAGTCGCTGAAGGGCGTGAACAGCATCTTTTGGATGACTCCTCTGGTGTTGCTGTGGCTTATGCTTAAAAATAAGTTACATTAGGTTCCCCATGCTCAAAACTTTTTTTCGGCGTCTTGTCAGCCTGCTCCTGTCTGTAGCCCTTTTGCTGGGATCAGGGAGTTCAGTTGCTCAGGCTGCCCGTCTCACCGGCAAGTATTACGAAGACAGCATGACCTTGATTCAAACCCTGCGCACCGTCCTTTCCGAAGGGGATCCCCTGATGAACCCAGAGGAGGCGCGAGCGGAAGCCATGCAAGCCATCCAGGAGTTTTCTGGGCGCTACCACGGCCATCGCTACGACAAGCTGCAGTCTTTTACCACTTTGCGCACGGTGTTTAACACGCTGGCCTCCCAGTACCGCACTTCCAACCGGCCTCTCAACCCCGAAAAGGTGGAGCGGGTGCTGATGCAACTGGATCGGGCGGAATTGGCCTTGCGCCGAGAAGGTTGAGCTTTTTTTTAGATTGGACTCCCCGATCCAAATCACAGGCAAATTTCCCCGCTGCGGCCAGACTGTTCCCAGTCCGCAGAAGCCAGGGTCTTCTCAGGTCTATTTTTGAATCTGAGAGGAAGGGCGCAGTGCTTTTCTGGAAGTGGAGGAGATTTTTATCTCGATTGAGGATTGGGGAGGTCGTGATGGTCAAAAATCGTTGGGTTTTGCTCTCGCTGCTGCTGATGGTTGGAGCTGTTGCTTCTCATCCGGCTTGGCTCCTGTCTCGCCCAGCCCAAGGACAGGTTGTTGGGGCTGCCGAGGAGGGATCCCCAGGCCCTTTTTTTGCGACGGACGGCCTGGCCCTGCGGGGCTATGACCCGGTGGCCTATTTCATCGATGGCAAGCCTGTCAAGGGATCCCCAGAGTATGAATGGGAGTGGGGAGGGGTGACCTGGAGGTTTGCCAGCGCCGACAATCGAGAGCGGTTTCGCAACAACCCAGAGCGCTTTGCCCCCCAGTACGGCGGGTTTTGTGCCTGGGCAGTGGCCCACAACTACCTTTACCCGGTGGATCCCTTTGCCTGGAAAATCGTCGATGACAAGCTATACCTGAACGCCAACCGGCGGGTACAGCGCAACTGGGAGCGCGACATCCCCGGGTTGATCAAGAGGGCAGATGCCAACTGGCCGGGTCTGCGAAGCCGCTAAACCCAAGCCCCCCTGCTCTGAGATTCACTGTGCAAGGCGCAGGGTTACCTTGATGCCAACCCGGTAGAGTCCACTTTCACAGAGTTCCAGCTGGCCTCCCATTTCTCTCAGGAGCCGCTCGCTTACCCGCCAGACGGCACAGCCCTCTGTTTGAATGGGCACATGGCATCTCCCCTCAAGGTTCCACTCTAGGCACAAACGTCCCTCTCCTTCTGGGGCGGGATAGAGGTGCAGAGCCATCGAACCGTAGCGTAGGGTGCGGATGCCCCAGCGACACACTCCCAGAAGCGCCTGTACCAAGCCGTGGGGATCCGCCCAAACGGTGAGGCTATCGGGGAGAAGGGGCACCTCAAAGGCCGAGGTGGGTTGTAGGGCCGGCCATTCGTAGCGAATGCCCTGATCCTGGGCCTGTAGGCGAGTTAGGCTGTACACATCCTGCAGGAGGGGGCGTAGTCGGGTCGGTTCCGGTCGCAGAGGTTGGATGGGCAGGTCATGGCGAGCCAGGCGGGTGTATTCCTCAAGCAGCTTGATCAGGCGCTCTACCGCCTCTTTGGCACTTTGAAGGTATTCCCGCTCCTCTTCGGGAGAGTCACATAGATCCGACAACACCAACTGCAGGGATCCCATCTGGCTGCTGAGGGGATTGCGCAGCTCATGGCCGATGCTGACGAGCAACTCTTGTTGAAAGGCTCGCATCACCTCAGAGCGTTCAAAAGCAAACTGCCAATCCACAGCCTCTTGCTTGTCGGCAGGGGCGGCCTGCTGTAAGGGTGGGTCGGGTTTGGCTGTAGGCGAAGGCTCCCTCAAGAAGTGCTCCTGGCGAAGGACAGGGGATCCCATCCGTGCTCAGATCTCTGGGCTCGGAGCTTTAAGTTTTGGACAGTTCCGGCTCCGGCGATACCCCATCTTATGGGATCCTACCCTTTTCTATCCGACGAAGTGGGCGCTGACCACCCGTTCAATCCCGGCCAGATCTCGGTGAACTTGGATCTGCCGATAACAGCCCCTATCTCGCAACTGCTCCGCCACCCAAGGGGCTTGGCCTCGCATCACTTCCACCGCCCAAAAGGAGTTCGGGGCCAGGTAATCCGGTGCTGCTTGAATCAACAGTCGCAAGTGGGCTAGGCCGTCTTCTCCCCCATCCAGAGCTTGTCGCGGCTCGTGCAGTCGCACCTCTGGCATGAGAGAGGCCAGCTCGGCAGAGGGAATGTAGGGAGGGTTGGAAACCAGGCCGCGCAGCCGTCCTCGCCAGGGATCCAAAGGTACAAACCAGGATCCCAGCAGCAAGTTCACCCGCTCCTGCAGATGGTGGGCTACCACATTGTCTGCCGCAACAGCCAATGCCTCTGGGCTGGAATCCACGGCCAGAAGCCGCAACTGGGGGTGCTGATGGGCCAACGCAATGGCAATCGCTCCACTACCTGTGCCCAGGTCGGCAAAGCAGGAGCCGGACGGCAGAGGGTTAGCCTGCAGCCAGAGGGAAGCCTGCTCCACCAGCAGCTCGGTCTCCAGGCGCGGGATCAGCACCGCCGGCGTCACCCGTAAGCTCAAGCCCGCCCACTCAACTTTGCCCAACAGATACTGTAGGGGGATGCGCTCTTCCACCCTTTGCCGCCAAAGGGTCTGCACCTCCTCCAGGGGATCCCCCTCCCCAGCCGGAGCGCGACCCATCAGCCGCTCCAACGGCCCCCACCCCAGCCGTTCTTTGAGCAAAATGTCCACTTCCTCGGCAGGGATCCCAACTGCTTTTGCCGCCCTCAGAGCCTGGGCGCGCCACTCTGTTAACCGCTTCACCAGAGCAGACGGGGATCCCATCAGGGGCTTAGGTTAACGCTGAGGCTGGGGACTTGCAGAAGGATTGGCAGGCCGGGCCAGGGATTGGATATACTCCAGCGCCGAGCGAGAGGGGATAAAAGCGATCTTCTGCACATCGGCCTGTGCGTCGGGAGCCAGCATACGCTCTACCACAATGGCCAGCGAGGTCACTTCAATCTGGGTCTTTCCAACTACATCCGGGTTCTGCGCTGCCGCTCGATCCAAGGCCCTCCGCAAATCGTTGCGGTCGAAGAAGAAGGGTACCACCTCATGGCCATCCTGCTCGATGGTCAGCAGCCCCTCGCCGGAGCGGCCATAGAACAGAGGCACGCCGATTGCCTCCGGGGGCACATCTTGTCCGGTTTCCTTCAGCACCTGCTTAGCTGCCTCCACATCAGAAGCCCGAGGCACCACCTCAAAATACAGATCGCTGTTCTTGGCGCGCTCCTCTTCCGATTTTTCGTAGGCATACCCCAGCGAGAGAGGCACTACCCGGGCTTGACTGGCTATCTCGGGGTTGCTGGCTTTCACCTGCTCCAACACTTGCTGGGCTTGGGCTTGATCCAGCCAGAAGGAAACCACTTGGATGGTGCGGCCATCCCGCTCCACATTGGCGACAACAGGGGTGCCGTTCTGAGACACGATGGCAAAAACAGGCACCAGATTCAGCCGTTCCGCCACCTCTTGCCGGCTCATGGGGCCTGCCGCAGCCTGAGCCAGTAGAGCACTCTCCTGAGCCCAAACGGGAGTCACAGCCAAGCCCCCCCGAGCCGTCCCGATCAGGATCCCGGCTATGCTGCTCACCTGAGCTGCACGGCGGCAGAGGAATCGCGCAGACGATACTACATTACAGCGCATCATTCTCATCTCAACTCCCGGCATCGCGCCTCGTTCTGGTTGCTATGGGGTCAGATCCCTTAAGTACTAACCAACAGCCTGGGGCAGAGCAGAAGCTGCCCAGATTAAACCTGCTCGACAGGGCCTAGGCTAGCGATGCGGCACACTCTCGGCGTTAGGATCCCGGTTGGCCATCGCTGACAACACCCCGGCACACCTACCTTGAAGAGCGCTCTTGGGCCACCCTAGAAGCCAAGGTTAGAACATCTGCTCAACCTCTGTCGAGGGGCAAAGCCCCTATTTTGGGTGGGGATCCCGCATCACCCAATACTATATACGGAGTCATTCGGAACTGATCCACACTAGATGCAGATCCGCTTGAATCATTGCATACCTGGCTCTTCCTCCAGCACGCTGCTTGTTCTGGCCTTGTTCAGTTCACCGTGCGGAGCTGCCACCGATCCCTGTGGTCAAGGATGGGGTTGTAAACTACCCGACCCTGACTGCTTCGCAGTACAGGGCGGGCTTAAGGCCTCCGGCCCGCTGGCGCGAACGGTAGCCCTGCAGTTGGCAAGCCA